>CANDLP010000072.1 GCA_947385505.1 uncultured Clostridia bacterium | reverse complement strand
GAAGTATTTGAATTGTGGATTTTATCCACAATTCAAATGGTTATTAGTATAAAAAAAGAAAGGGGCTGTAAAAAAAGTCCCTTTTTATTTATTATGTCAGCTCCATTTTGCAAGAACGCGAAGTTTGCCGCCCAAAGCGTTGACAGGGATGTCAACGCCCGAAGCAGCGGCTTCGCCGTTTTTTTATTATTTTGTCCCTTCGTCCGCCTTTTTCTGTATGGTGGGCAGAGTAATGATCACGGTAGTGCCCTCCCCAAGCTTACTTTCTATATCAAGCTTTCCCGAATGAAGCCCTACCAGCTCGTCCGCCACCGCAAGGCCTATCCCCGATCCCCTTACGGTATTATTTGCCTTGTAGAAACGGTTCTTTACCTTGGGAAGATCCTCCTCACTTATTCCGCAGCCGTTGTCGGATACTCTTATTTCAACGGAATTTTCCTTAAGCACCGCTTCCACATTGATAACTCCGTCACTTCCCGTATACTTTACCGCATTGTCGATTATATTAAGAAACACCTGCCTGAGTCTGTTTTTATCTCCAAAAATCATTGCGACTCCATCGGGCTCATGATAATTTATTATAATACCGTTTTTCGCCGCTCTTTCGGTGTATATCAGAACCGCGTCCGCAAGCTCCGCAAGGATGTCTATATTATCCTTTTGAAGCATAAGACGCTTATTCTGTATCCTTGAAAAGTCCAAAAGCTCTTCAACCATAGAAGAAAGACGCTCGGTTTCCGTGGTAATAACGCGCATTCCTTTTATAAGCGTTTCCGCGTTCCGCATTTCAAGTATAGTCTCGCTCCAGCCCTTGATTGCTGTAAGAGGGGTGCGAAGCTCGTGAGATACCGAGCTTATAAAATCGTTTTTTATTTTTTCGCTGTTGGCAAGCTCCTCCGCCATATAGTTAAATGCTCTGCAAAGTTCGCCGATTTCATCGTTCCGCTTAAAGTCTATATGCTCGGAAAAATCGCCTTTCGCCAGCTTTTTTGCCGAATTAGCCATTTTCCTTATGGGAGAAATAATGGAGCGCACAAAATAAAGCCCGATAATAAGCACCAATACCAGAACAAAAGCGCCAAATACAGCTGTGCCGAAACTTAAGCCGGCAATGTGCATATCCACTCCCTCAAGACTGGTCATAACTCTTATGGCGCTGTAATTTCCGTCACGCGTATCGGCGCTGATCAGAACCGATACCGCCATATATCTTTCGCTCACGGAGCTTCTGTTAAGGCTTCCCACATATTCGCCGATACCGTCGGGGCTGTTCAGCGCTTCAATATAATCGGGCATTTCCTGTTCCACATCAGGGGAGAAACCGCTGCTTGAAATGGCTATATTTCCGTTTCGGTCTATTGCCATCAACTCCATCAGCGCCTTTTTATCAAAGTGCTCCACAGTAGATCGTAGCTCTTCGGAATAATCGGAAGAGGAGTTTTCGTAAAATCTTGTAAGCACACCCCGTATCACATTGGCTTCGGAGCGAAGGTAGCGGCTTACCGAGCTGTAATAATAGTTGCGGGCAAAAAAGTATACTCCCGCTATTACCACAAGCATTATCACCGCGATTATGCCGAAGCTGTTAATAAACCAGCGGGTAGCTATGCTTTTTCTTCTTGCAGTCATTTTTATGACCATTCCTTCCTCTTAAGGGAGCATTTGCCGAGTGTTTGCTTAAAGCGTCCACTTATATCCGTAGCCCCATACTGTTTGAATAAAGGCGGGGGAGGAGGGATCGTCCTCTATTTTCATTCTTAAACGTCTTACGTTAACGTCTACGATTTTATCGTCGCTGAAAAACTCGTCATGCCAGACTTTTCGCAATATGGTATTTCTGTCCAAAGCTATTCCCGAATTTTGGATAAAATATTCCAAAAGACCGTATTCTATCTGAGTGAGCTCTATGGGAGTTCCGTTCTTTTTTACGCTTCGGCTTTGAACGTCTAAAACGAAGGGGCCCGCCTTAATTGCCTTTCCCCCGCCTGACTGTTCATAAGAGCTTATACGGCGGTACATTGCGTCTACTCTTGCCACCAGCTCGGAGGGAGAAAAGGGCTTTGTGATGTAATCGTCCGCCCCGCTTGTCAGTCCCTCTATTTTGTCGGTTTCCTGACTTTTGGCGGTGAGCATTATTATCCCTATTTTATCATCGCTTTCTCTGATTTTTCGGCATACCTCGATCCCGCTTATTCCGGGCATCATTATATCAAGAATCGCAGCGGAAAAATCTCCTTTGGAAAATTCCTCAATAGCTTTTTCCCCGCTGTTTACACCGGTTACCTCATAACCGGCGCTTTTCAGATTTATTATTACGAAGTCGCGGATGGCGTCTTCGTCTTCGCATACTAAAACTTTTTTTGTAAGCATTACATTATCCTTTCGCTGTGACTTTCGGCCGCAATAATACATCGGCATAGCAAACCAACAAAAAATAAACAGGCGGCGAAGCCGCGCCGTTTGGGTCTTAATAAAACCGACCCTGCTATTGCTAATGCTAAGCCCTTTTTGAACTGTGGGATCAGTGCTTCGGGTGCAATACCATTTTGAACCGTGAATTACGTCAATTCAAACTGGGATTGGTATTAATTATAATTTTCGGAATCCCTATTGTACCGACAAGCAATTCTTCAGCTCGTCATCGGTAAGAACCATGGGATCACTGCTGTCTGAATTATTCACATATATATTATCGTCAAACTTTTTCCAGCCAGGCCCCTCAGGCAAATCGTCAGAAACGCAGACGGACAGCAAAACAAGACTTCCGCTGTCGTACTTTACAAAGCTTACCGCATTTGAATTCGGGTGCTTTTCCACCGTCACCAGACCCTGCCATCTTACGGGAACATAAAAAATATATTCGCCCCATGTGTTTACATAAGTGGTGTATTTTTTAGTGACGGTATTGTTGTTTTCCGTGTCCGCATAATACCATTCCACCGCATAAATCTGTTCGGGCACGGTGCGGTTTTCATAACCTATAAAAGCCGTTGTCGCCGGTGCTTCCATCCGTCCGTCTCCATCAATGTCGGTGCTGAAAAGAATAGGCGTAAAGGCATTGGAACGGCGGTTAAGATTATCGGAGAAAACCTGAGTCAGATTGTTCTTATAGCTTAACAATATCTGAGTGCCGTAAGCGTTGTCTCCTTTGGCATAATCCAAAAACAAAAGGCTTTCGTTTTCATTGAGCTTCTGCCGGCTAAGCCTTTGTACCGAGGAAACATCGGGATAAAGAGGCACCGTGGAAAGCACCTCGGGAACAGACATATTTTCATCCGCAGCCGTTCCGAGAACACGGGCGTGGCTGTAGCCCATTACCGCGTCATAACTGACATAAAACAGCTCGTCAAAACCGTCGTTGTCAAGATCGTCCGTTTCCATAAAGCTGAATGAGGTTTTAAACTGCTCCTCCACCTGTCCTTCGGAATATCCGAGAAGGCTCAATGACCTTTCGGTCTGGGCAAGCGCCGAGCATATAACCCCTATGCTTACATAGCCGTTAAAATTATAAAAGCTTACGCTTTCTATTTTTGTTCCCGCTACCGGACGGTCAGTCACCGATGTCCATACTCCGTTGTCCTGATCGAGAAAATTCATTCTTAAACCGCTTTCGCCGTTTTCGGAAAGTTTTTTTTCGCGGTAAAAGACAATTGCCTCCTCCGTTTTTTCTTCGTCCAAATTATAAAGCACAAATGCGCTTCTGTATTCTCCTCCGGAGGGATACACCAATTCTATCTGATCCCCCGTGCTCAGCTTAAGAGCGTCATATACGGCGGTCTGAGTCTCGGTCAGCTTAGGCGGATGCAAAAGGTTTTCCAGCGAACCGTCAAAAACGGAGCAACCGCTTAAAAAGCATGCCGCCGCCAATAAGAGCAGTGCCCGTATACCGTATTTTATTTTAAACAGATGGCGTTTCTTCATTTCGGCTGTCCGCGTCTTCATATTTTTCGTTATCCGTTCCCGTAAGTTCAATTTTTTTGCCGTATACAGCAAAAATAACGGTGAAGGCTAAAATAATTATCCCTATTTCCGAAACGGGGTGCAGCTCCATATGATCCTTCATATAATCTCCGTCTATAATAAGCGCAATATACCCCGCCAAGGATGAAGAAGCGGAAAGACAGGCGGAAGCGGAGGCAAAGAACAAAAGCTTTTTACGTGTCCCCTTGCTTTCATTGCCCGAAAAATATCTTCCCAGAGAAAGGAAAAAGAATACCGCCGACACATAAGTAAGCAGAAGCAGAAGTTCGTCGCTGACTCTCGTTATAATTGTGTCCCCCATAAACAGCGCCGCCGCCTTTAATGTATAGCTTATGCTGATAAGAAGCATAAAATATCCGACAAAAGTCTTGATTTTTTTGCTCCCAAGGATAGTAAAGCCTATTGCCGCGAACACAAAAAAAATGACCGCTTCGCCGATAAAATCTATCCCAAAGCTTTTGAAGCTGAAAACCAGCATATAAAATTTAAGACATGCCGCGGCTAAAAACGCAAGGCCGAGAGCCGCGGTCTGTTTGGCTGTCAAAGCGTTTTTATCGCTTTTATAAGCTGTACGCACATTTTTGCCGTCTATGATAAGGGCTGCAACAAACACCGCCGCGGCCAGCAATAAAAGCAAGTAAAAACCGTAGGTTGGCAAAAAGCCCGCCTGGGAGGAATAAAAGCCCATTTCATTGTAATCCACTGTGACCAGCAGCTGAAACGCTCTGAAAATCATCGCCGCCAAAGAAGCGGCGATCGAAGCTATGGGGAGAATTTTTTTCGTTTTTTCCATATTTACTATACCGCTCTATAAAGGCGGCGCTCCTTTCCATCCCGAAAATTCGTCTTTTTTAACCGTTCTATAACAGGTACAAGCTCATATATTATTTTAAGAGCAGAATGTCTCCTTAAACAGTACGCATATGTTTATTATAATACATTACCGGGCTTTAGTCAACATTTTTTCTTTATAAACTTTTATGAAAGGGCAACAAAGGGTGGCTAAAATGAAAAAATACGCTGTTTTGGTATTGGCGGCGGCGGTATTGATAGGGCTGTCGCCTAAGCTGTTTTCTCTGATATGGGGGAACAGCTTTCCGGATAAGGGGAAAAAGGAATTTACGCTTACCCTGACCGAAAAGGGTGAAATCATAACCGTTTCTGCCGAAGAATATCTAATGGGGTGCCTTTTCGCACAGATAGACGTTTCTTATGAAGAAGAAGCGCTAAAGGCTCAGGCTTCCGCCGCCTATACATATGCTCTGAGGCTTTGCGCCGAAGGAAGGGAGCTGTCGGACAGCAGCGCGCTTTGTCAGCCTTATTTTACCCCGGCCAAAGCCAAAGAATACTACGGCAAAAGCTATGAAGAATATTTGCCGAAAGTAAAAAAAGCCGCCGAATACGGGGCTTCACACGGTATTTATTACGAAAACAAGCCTATTTACAGCGTATACTGTTCGGTATCGGCAGGCGCTTCGGCTCATCCCGATTACATATGGAATATGTCGTTTCCTTATCTGGCGCGGGCAGAATGCCCTAAAGACCCGGAATACATATATTTCAGGACGGAAAATGAAATGACGGCGGAAAACGTAAGAGACAGGCTCCTGAGCTTTGACCCCAAGATACAGATGCCCCTGGACTATTCGCTTTGGTTTTCGGACACCGTCAGAGATGAATACGGATATGTGATTTCGGCTAATGTAGGGGGAAGAGAATTAAGCGGGGGCGAACTGTGGAGGATACTTAAGCTGAGGTCTACGGCGTTTGAAATTATATGGAACGGGATCTCGTTTACCGTAGTCACAAAAGGATACGGCCACGGAGCGGGTATGAGCCAGTACAGCGCAAATGAAATGGCAAAAGAAGGAATGAAGGCGGAGGAAATACTGGAGTATTTTTATAGGGGAGCGGAAGTTAAAAAAGTATAATTATTTTCATGAGCTGCTATAATTAAAGCGGAAACGTCCATCAACAAGAAGGCCGTTTCCGCTTTACTGTCAATTATATAACCATAATAACAGGCTGCACCTGCACTCCGTTCATTGCCGCCGTCAAAGTTTCCTCTATCCTGTCAAAATCACCTACGACAGACGAAGGCTTTTTAATGCAGTCGTCCTGTCTTAAAGGCACAAAGTAATAATGCCTTAAATTCATAAGGGCTCCTATGTTCTTCGCGGAGCCCGACAGCGCGTCGTTGGTTGCAACGTTTATAACTACGGGTCTCCCTCCGCGAAGGTGGCTTTTTACCGCCATTGTAACAGGACTGTCCGTTACAGACATCGCCAGCTTTGCCAGCGTATTGCCCGTACAATTCGGCAGCAGCATAATATCCGTCATTTTCTTCGGGCCTATCGGCTCCGCTTCTTCTATGGTATTTATAACAGGTCTTCCCGCTATGTCCTCGAAAATTTTAACATTATCCTCCGCTTTTCCGAAGCGGGTCGAAAGAGCGGAGGCGTTAAAGCTCATTATGGGTATAAGCTCCGCGCCGAGATCCGACAGCCGCTTTGCCGCTTCAAAGGATTTTTTGAAGGTGCAGAAGGAGCCGCAGACAGCTATCCCGATGCGAATACCCTTAAGTGTTTCACACAAGGTGATTACCTCCTCTGTTATTGTATTACTTGCACATATTTTCTATAGTCTTTCCGATAATGCGCCCCGCCGATATCGGCGCGGTTCTTCCCGGCAGCGACAGCGCCCAGATAACCTTGACGCCCACGCTTGCCGCCAGTTCCATATCTTCAACCCCCGCTTTTGAAGCCAGATCGATCAAAAGACAATCCTTTTTGATTCTCATCAGTCTCCTGCGGTCAAACAAGGTAGCCGGCACGGTATTGACAATAACGTCAACATCACCCAATTTTCCAACCAGCTCATCATCAGTAACGGGGGAGCAGCCTATGCACTCCGCTTTGGCAAGCTGTTCCCTTCTTCTGGCATAAACGCTCACATCCGCACCAAGCGCAATAAGCATACGCGCCATAACCTCTCCGATCCGTCCGTAACCGGTTATAAGTACATTTAATCCGAATACCGTTACAGGAAGCTCCCTCAGCATTATTTCAAGCGCCCCTTCGGCGGTAGGCACGGCGTTCAAAATCTGAAGCTCTTCACGGTCAAAGTAGTTGTACAGCTCCAACCCGTTTTCTTCGCATATACGTTCCAGATAAGGACAGCTTTTTCCCGTCAGCACCGTTCCCCCTTGTTTCACCGCGCCGAGTATAATGTCAAGATCAGGATTTGCCCCGTGATAGGGCATGGTTATATGAACCCCGTCAGAGGTCAGCGGCAAAGGCAGCACCGCATAATCACAGGGTATAATCTCCCCCGCGGCGGGCACGGGAAACACCTCCGCGCTTTCAAATCCGTAGGCAAAACAATCGTATGTTTTATTTAAATATTCGGCGGCATAAAGCATACGAAGATCGCCGCCCAAAAAAATAAAGCTTGACATGGGATATTATCCTTTCTTTCGGTAATGGGCGGTTATTTTTGCGCCGCCTTGTTATATTTTATGCCGAAGAAGGATTTTTGCTATTGACTTTTATAAAAAGTGATAGTAAAATGTAATTTGTATTCGGAGCGTATTTTCATAAAGCTCAGCGCGCGTCAGCCTTCTGAAAGGAACATTATTTTTATGAATATTGTCAAATTTGCGTATTATGATGAATTTTGCTGTTCGGGCGTGGACTGCGCCGACTCCTGCTGCAAATATTGGCATATTGATATAAGCAAAAAAGAATATCTTGAATATAAAAATATGAAATGCAGCAGCGCACTGAAAACGGCTTTTGAGGGAGCATTTAAAATAAAACAAAATCCCACCGATTTTGTTTACGCGGAAATAAGGCTGAAAGAAGACGGAAGCTGCCCGATGCTGGATAAGGATTCCCTTTGCATGCTGCACAAAGAGCTTGGGGAAAACGCGCTCAGCCTTACCTGTCAGATCTTTCCAAGGCTTCATATGAAGGTGGGAAACGATACGGTAATGCAGTCCTGCAACGCCACATGCAGCCGTGTTACCGAAATCCTTATGGAGCACCCCGAAGGACTTTGCATAATAGAAGAGGTGTACAACGGAAAAGACCGATATATAAACAACAACTTATTCACCCTTCCGAGACTTGCCCCCAACCGAAAGGAATTAACCTATTACTGGCCCGTTTTAAACGCTCAGATAGATATTTTACAGAACAGAAGCTTTACTGTGCCCGAAAGAATGCTGATATTGGGGTATTTTTGTCAGAAAACGGAGGAATACATAAAAAACGGCGAAATTTCAAGAATAGCGCCATTGGCCGAAATGCTTCTGGAGAATGAGCTCTGCCAAAAAATAGTGAAATCGCTTACCCCGAACCAAAGCGACAAGAGAATTGCAGACAGCTCGGTGAAGATACTTTATAAAATGTCCCGCACGGCGCAAAACAGCTCCTCGGCTTTTATAAGCCAAAGCTTCAGGCGCATTATGGGCCGTCTGGCGGCAAAGGCTTTTTCCATAGGGAACGGCGAGCCGGAAATTGCATTTAACGAAGAGGAATACATAAAGCTTACCGAAGCGTTCAGGAAAATAATGGACGAGCGCCCGTATATAATTGAAAATCTGCTGGTTAACTTAGTGTTTTCCCAAAATATAATGGACGGAGTATGGTATAATTACTTTGCGCTGGCGGTGTTTTACAACACCCTTAAGCTGTGCGTGCCCGTGTTTTTAAAAGAGGATTACAATGACAAGGAGCTTGCCGCCGCTTTGACATATGCGGTAAAACTGGTGCTTAACACTAACCTTGCAAAGTCCAATGTACTGTTGGATTCCATACTGCAAAAGAAAAGCACTCTGCCCTATGCGGTATTTCTGATCTGCTGACAAAAACATAATAATACTAATAACCATTTAAAAAACAGATAAACTGTTTTTTAAATGACATGCCGC
>CANDLP010000071.1 GCA_947385505.1 uncultured Clostridia bacterium | reverse complement strand
AAACGGTATTGTAAAGCTCAGCTGGACCAGTATCGAGAAGCCCCCCTCGGTAGCTCAGAGCGAGAATCTGGGACTTATAACGGGCGTTGCGAAGCTTGACGACGGCATGATACTGGTACTTGACTTTGAAAAGATAGTGGCGGATATCAACCGCTCCGCGGGACTTGACACAACCGGCATTGAAAAGCTTTCCAAATTTGACGGAGTTAATTTTGACGGTCATGTGGTTATCGCCGAAGACAGCGCTCTGCTCAACAAAATGATAATGGATTCGCTTCATACGGCGGGCTTCAAAAATGTTATATCCTTCACCAACGGAAAGGACGCGCTTGATTACATAGAGGGATACAAGAATCTCGGCGAAAACATACGCGACGAGGTGGCTCTTCTTATTTCGGATATCGAGATGCCTCAGATGGACGGTCATCACCTTACAAAGCGCATAAAGGACGATCCCGTTATGAAAAAGATACCGGTATTCCTTTTCAGTTCGCTTATCAATGATAAAATGCGCATTAAGGGTAAGTCGGTGGGCGCGGACGAACAGTTCTCCAAGCCGCAGATTGGCATTCTCATCGAAAAAATGCATGAGTATTTGAAATACTGATTTATAAGATTATACCGCACAAAGACGGATATGACTTTGTGCGGTATATTTTTATAATGTTTTAAAATGTCTCAAAATAGCATTAACGAAATTTCAGCGGAAGAAAAATCTGCTGCTGTGCAATACCCAGCGCTTTATCTATGGCACCGCCGGGATTGGGCATATTGCACATTCCGCTTTTGGGGAAGCCGCCGTATTCAAAAACCGTGCTGTTATTTATCCATTTGTACATACAATCGACAGTCTCATTAAGGTCGGCTTCATCCTTTTCATCTGCCGTGGCAACTAAAAACATCCCTCCGGGAAATTCAATAATTTCATATGGCGAAGTGTCCGCTTCGCTGACATTGTCGTGGACAGGCAACACCCAAACGGATTGGTTGATATCTTGATTTTCGTGCCATAAAATATCCTGCGGCTCAAAAATGCTTTTTACCAATAAATCGCGGTGAGCGTGTACCCATGTATTAAAACTGTTTTCCTTATCGCCGAAAATCTCGTCTAATGTTTTTGGCCCCGATGAAACCGCACGAAATTTGGGTATTTCGATTAAGCGCATATTTTGTAATTTGCTCATATCCCCGCCTTGTTATTTTCCTTGAACTCTTTCTTCAATATAACCCTTAAGCTCAGCCACGGGAATTCTTTCCTGCTCCATGCTGTCCCTCTCTCTCACCGTAACGCACTTATCCTCCACGCTGTCAAAATCGTAGGTGATACAGAAAGGAGTTCCTATTTCGTCCTGTCTGCGGTAACGCTTGCCTATGGAGCCGGTTTCGTCGTAATCCACCATAAAATGCTTTGCCAGCTCGTCGTGTATTTCCAGCGCGCCGTCCGCCAATTTCTTTGAAAGAGGCAAAACCGCCGCCTTTATGGGGGCAATTGACGGATCAAAATGAAGCACAACTCTCGTGTCGTTCTTTTCCGCGTCGATAACTTCTTCGTCGTAGGCTTCGCAGATAAGTGCAAGTACCGTTCTGTCCAGTCCGTAGGTGGATTCTATAATATAAGGAATATATTTCTCGTTGGTTTCGGGGTCAAGATATTCTATCTTCTGGCCGCTGTATTCCTGATGTCTGGTAAGGTCGAAGTCGGTGCGGTTGTGAGTTCCGTTTACCTCGCCCCAGCCGAAGGGGAACAGGAATTCTATGTCGCAGGCCGCCTTTGCGTAATGGGCAAGCTTTTCGTGGTCGTGATAACGGAGGTGCTCCTCTTTAATGCCCAGATCCATATAGAACTTCTTTCCGAACTGTTTGAAGAAATCGTACAGTTCGCCGTCCTGTCCTTCCTTACAGAAGGTCTGGAACTCCATCTGATCAAATTCTATGGTGCGGAAGGTGAAGTTGCCGGGGGTTATCTCGTTTCTGAAAGCCTTTCCTATCTGACCTATGGAGAAAGGAAGCTTGGCTCTCATTGTGCGCTGAACGTTAAGGAAGTTTACATACTCTCCCTGTGCGTTTTCGGGGCGAAGATAGATAACGCTCTTGCTGTCGGCGGTAACGCCTCTGTATGTCTGAAACATCAGGTTAAACTCGCGTATGCCCGTATAATTGGACTTGCCGCACTTGGGACAGGGTATCTTATGGCTTTCGATATACTCGAACATCTCTTCCTTGCTCATGGCGTCGGGGTGAGCGTCGGGGTCGAAGCTTTCGATAAGATTGTCCGCTCTGTGGCGCATTTTACATTCCTTGCAGTCGAGGAGTGGGTCGGAAAAGCTTGCCACATGACCCGAAGCCTCCCATACTCTCGGGTGCATTAAAATGTCGGCGTCTAACTCAAAGCTGTTGCGGCGTTCCTGAATAAAGCGTTTTCTCCACGCGTCCTTTACGTTATTTTTAAGACGGGCGCCTAAGGGACCGTAGTCCCATGTGTTGGCAAGACCGCCGTAAATGTCGCTTCCGGGGAAAATAAATCCCCTTCCCTTACATAAAGCGACTATTTTTTCCATTGTCTTTTCGGTGTTTTCCATTTTTATGGTTATCCCTTTCTTATGATATTTTAACAGTAATCATTCAACAGTCTGAACCCAGCCCATAGTGTCGGGAATTCTGCCCCACTGTATGCCCGTCAATGTGTCATATAGCATTTGGCTTGTTTCACCGATTTTGCCGTCGTTTATTTTCATTACCGTGTCACGGTATTTAAGCTCTCCTATGGGAGATATGACCGCCGCGGTGCCCGTTCCGAAGGCTTCCTTTAACTTGCCCGCCTTATGCGCTTCCACGAGCTCGTCGATAGCAAGCTTGCGCTCATTAACGGTATAGCCCTTTGAGCGGAGCAGCTCAATAATGGACATTCTGGTGATTCCGCCTAAAATGGAGCCGGCAAGAGCGGGGGTAACCACTTCGTCGCCGATAATAAAGAATACGTTCATAGAGCCTACCTCTTCAACGTATTTTCTTTCAACGCCGTCAAGCCAGAGAGTCTGGACATACCCCTGCTTTTCCGCCTCCTCCTGTCCCTTAAGGGAAATGGCGTAGTTTGCGCCCGCCTTGGTAAAGCCGGTGCCGCCCACTACTGCGCGGACATATTTTTCTTCCACAAAAATTTTAACGGGTTCGATCCCGTTGGGATAATATGCGCCTACCGGAGACAATATGATGGAGAAGATAAGGTGCTTTGCGGCATGCACGCCCACATGGGGATCAACGGCGAAAATAAAGGGGCGGATATACAGTGAGGTTCCCTCGGCGGTGGGAATCCAGTCTTCGTCGATCTTTACCAATGTTTTAATAGCCTTTACCGCGAATTCCTCATCAATCTTGGGGATACAGAGACGGTCGCAGGACAGATTAAGTCTCGCCATATTCTTTTCGGGGCGGAAGAGCTGTATTTTTCCCTCGTCGGTGCGGTAAGCCTTAAGTCCCTCAAAAATTTCCTGGGCATAATGGAGCACCATTGAAGCAGGGTCTAAAGCGAAGGGACCGTAGGGAACGATGCGGGGGTCGTGCCATCCCTGACCTTCGTCGTAATTCATAATAAACATATGATCTGTAAAATAGTTTCCGAATCCCAATTTGGTCTGATCCGGCTTTTGTTTGGGGGCGGCGGTTTTTTGGATCGTGATTTCCATAATTTTTCCTTCTTTCAGTTTTATTTTTATTCGCCGTTATAAAGCGGTTATTTACTTTTTATGGTTCCTTTGATCAAAACAGATTAGACAGCGTTACAGCATTATTTTACCATATATTAAGCCTTTTGTAAATACAGCCGTAAAAATTTTGTGATTTTTTCTATAAAGGTGTTGATTTTTGAATAGAAATTTACTATAATTGTTCGTAGAAAAAAATATTAAAAATTCGGAGTTAACCTAAAAATTTATAAAACGAAGGGGTTGCTCAGTTCTCCTTCGTATGAAAGGAAGGATCATAAAAAATGAAAAACATTTCCGTCAACACAAACGTCAAACTGTCCCGTATCAACAAAAATATCTTCGGACATTTTTCCGAACACTTGGGGCGCTGTATCTACGAAGGAATCTACGTAGGGGAAAACTCCTCTATCCCCAATACAAAAGGCATAAGAAACGATGTTGCCGACGCGCTGAAAGCGTTGGAGGTGCCGGTTCTCCGCTGGCCGGGCGGCTGTTTCGCCGATGAATACCATTGGATGGACGGCATCGGCAAAAAAACCACCCGAAAAAAAATGATAAACACCCACTGGGGCGGAGTCACCGAGGACAACAGCTTCGGAACACATGAATTTTTCGACCTTTGCGAGCTTATCGGCTGCGAGCCTTATATAGCGGGAAATCTTGGCTCCGGTACGGTTCAGGAGCTGTCCCAGTGGATCGAATACATAACCTTCGGCGGTCTTTCCCCCATGTCCGAGCTAAGAAAAAAGAACGGAAGAGAAAAGCCTTGGAAATTAAAATATCTGGGTATCGGCAACGAAAGCTGGGGCTGCGGCGGAAATATGAGACCTCAGTATTACGCCGATCTTTACAGACAGTATCAGACCTATTGCCGCAATTACGACGGAAACGAGCTTTATAAGGTGGCGTGCGGTCCCAACTCCGACGATTACAACTGGACGGAAGAGATAATGAAGACGCTGAAGCCGTGGCATACCAAAGCGATAAGCCTTCATTATTATACGATTCCCACCGATAATTGGGCGAAAAAGGGCGACGCGGTAGAATTTACCGATGAGGAATATTACAATACCGTTAAAAATGCGGTTAAAATAGATGATATGATAACCCGTCACCTTGATATTATGTCCGCTTATGACCCTAAGCATGAGATCGGTCTTATTGTGGACGAGTGGGGCAACTGGTTCGATGTGGAAAAGGGCACGAATCCCGGATTTTTGTATCAGCAGAACACCATGCGCGACGCCGTGACCGCCGCCTTTAACTTTGATATCTTTATCAAGCACAGTGACAGGATAGTTATGGCAAATATAGCGCAGGCGGTCAACGTTTTACAGTCGGTGATCCTTACCGAAGGCGATAAGATGATAAGAACGCCTACTTATTATGTATTCGATATGTACCGCCGCCATATGGAGGGCGAAAGACTGTTTGTAAGCGGCGACAGCTCGGATAAGGACGGAGTTCCCACCCTCAGCTGTTCCGCTTCCGTAAAGGACGATACGGTATCCTTTACCGTAACCAACGCACATCTTACGGACGAGGAAGAGATCGAGGTAAGCTTCGGAGATTTTGTTCCCTCCAAGATAAAGGCGGAAATACTTGCGGCTGACGATATTCACGAGCATAATACCTTTAACCAAGGCGAGATAATTGTTCCCAAAAAATTCGAGGGATACGCCTTTAACGGCAGCAAGCTCAGAATAAAACTCCCGAAGAGTTCCGTTGCCGCATTTACGATTATATGATGAAAAAGCCCTGCCGCTGTCTGTTGGCCGAAACGGACGAAAAAGAGCTGCTGGAAAATATACGCGAATATATAAGCGGTCTTGACGACAATGTGAGAGCGGACGAAAAGACCTATGGCGAAAGGCTTTCGATTTGCGCAAAATGCGGAAAGCTGCAAAACGGCGTTTGCCTTAAATGCGGCTGTTATGTTGAAATGAGGGCGGCGGTAAAAAATAACTGCTGTCCTTCCGAAAATAAATATTGGTAATTATTTGGAGGAAAGAAAATAGATGCTGAAATCCATTATAACCGACGCCGACTTTTTTGGCGGCGAACCTAAAATCCTATCCGACATTTCCAGATACGGTTCACGAGGTATCATTCTGAATAATGAAAATATGGCGGGAATGATCCTTACGGGTCCCAACGGCTTTTATAAGCTCCCCGGCGGCGGTATAGACTTAGGCGAAAGGGAGAGCGACGCGTTTATGCGGCAGGTATTGGAGGAAATCGGCTACGAGTGTAAAATTATAGCGCCTTTGGGCATTGTGGAGGAGCACAAGAGCCGTTCCAATTTCTGTCATATTTCTTACGCCTTTATCGCGAGGACAGAGGGGGAATGTAAAAAAAGCCAGAACGACCGTAAATCGGATTTTTCCGTCAGTTGGATGAGTCTTCAGGACGCGGCGGCGGTTATGGATAAATCCTTGGAGATGTGCGGGGAGTATAGTATGAGGTTTATGCTGAAAAGGGAAAAGGTTATTTTAGATTACGCTTTGGAACAGATTAAAGAGGGGAAAATTTCTATTGATATCTGATTTTTAAAAGAATCCCGTGCGGCTTTGGCTGTGCGGGATTTTTTGAAAAATTAAGTGAGCCTCTAAAAACCCCTGTGAAAAGCAAAAACGAACAGGGTGCGCCGGATACGAGGAAAACCGGCGAAGGCGGGCTGTCGCCCGTCGAGACGGGTTGACGAAGTAGGCGGCGTGCTATGTTCGTTTTTGCTCACAAGGGGTTTTTAGAGGTTCACTTAAGGATTATTTAATATTTAATATGCTATAATGAAGCCACAACGGGAAAAAGAGGAAAGGAACATTTAAAAATGTATTTAGCAATACTTAAAAAAGATTTAAAGCGAAAGAAAACCATGAACATAATCCTCCTGATTTTTGTGACCTTAGCGGCGACGTTTATAGCAAGCAGCGCCAATAACTTAATCACGGTAAGCGGCGCGCTGGACAGTTATTTCGATAAGGCGGGAGTCCCCGATTACTGGTTCGCTTCCATGATCGGCTCGGACATAGAAAAATTTAAAGAGATGGCGGAGGAAAACGGCTATAACTACAACGTTTCCCGCCTTATTCAGGTAGATCCCGCCAATATGACATCGGAGGGAGAAAAAATTGAGTATACCAATATCATGAACTTGTCCTCATTAGGCGGAATAAAAATTTTTGACAAGGATAATATTGAGATAACTCATGTTAACGACGGCGAAATATACCTTACCGGTATATTGTTTCACTCGGAGGAAAACAATTTCCGCGTGGGAGGAAAAATCCGGATAGCTCAGAACGGAGCCGAAAAGGAATTTACGATAAAGGGTTATACCAAAGACGTGCTTTTCGGGGCGCCTATGATGGGAATAACCAGATGTGTTATAAGCGAAAACGACTTAAAGCTGTTTGATTCAAATAACGACGAGGTTCTCTTCTCGGTGGAGGTAAACACAAAGGACGCAGATTACCTTAATAAATTCAACAAGCTCGGTCTTAACACCGTAATGGCGGTGGACAAAGCCATGATAAAGATGAGCTACATTATGGACGTGCTTATTGCGGGAATCCTTTTGGCGGTCAGCTTTTGTCTGATACTGATTTCCATGGTTATACTCAGGTTTATTATAAATTTCACCGTTACCGAGGAATACCGCGAGATAGGGGTTATGAAGGCTATCGGCATAAAAAACAGCGCTATAAGAGAGCTGTATATCATAAAATATCTGGCGGTTTCCGTTATAGGAACGGCAATTGGGCTGGGTTTAAGCTTTCCCTTCGGCAAAACACTGTTAAGCGGAATATCGGACAAGATTATTGTTTCGGAAGAGGATAACTTTTTTATAAATATAGCGGCGGCTGTTCTTGCGTGTGTGGCGGTGGTGTTTTTCAGTTATTTCTGTACCCGAAGAATACGAAGGTTTTCGCCTTTGGACGCAATACGAAGCGGAGAAACGGGAGAGCGTTTCGGGAAAAAGGGACTTTTGCGGCTGAGCGGGCCGCATATGCCGAATATCCCCACGGTTTTATTTATGGCGCTGAACGACATTCTGAGCGGCTTAAAAAGCTATGCTTCAATGATAATTATCTTTGTTTTGGGAACGCTTCTGGTAATAATTCCCGTTAACACCGTAAATACTCTTCGTTCCGATAAACTTATAACCACTTTCAATATGATTGAAAGCGATCACATCATTTCAACGGAGCTTCTTTTTAATCCCAGCGAGGACAATAATGCCAAAATAGAAAAGCAATTTTCGGATTTAAGGGAAAGGTTTAACGAACACGGCATAAACGCGGAGGTTTTTCAGGAAATAATGTTTCGAAGCACTCTCAGCAAGGGCGATTCTCTTACCAATTCCATTTCCTTTCAGGGGCGGGGCGGGGTTACGGCGGATAAATACGCTTATCTTTACGGAACGCCGCCGCAAAACGTTAACGAGGTTGCTTTGACATACCTTACGGCGGAACGTATCGGCGCGGATATCGGCGATCGGGTAGAGATAAAGGTGGGAGAACAATCGGATAACTATATCGTTACCGCCATAACTCAAAGCATGAACAATCTGGGCGAAGGGGTAAGGTTTCATCAGGATACGGAGCTGGATTACAACTATGCGGCGGGATGCTTCGGCATTCAGATAAATTATGAGGACAATCCCGACAGTTCGGCTCTTGAGGAACGAAAGGAGCTTATTAAAACGCTTTATCCCGACTCGACGGTTTTTACGCCCGGCGAATATATAGGCTATATGATAGGCGGCGATATAGCGGGGCAGCTTGACAATGTAAAAACTCTTATTTTAAGCATAATTATTGGAATAAACGTTCTGGTGGCGGTGCTTATGGTTAAAAGCTTTATTGTCAAGGAAAAGGGGGATATTGCGCTTATGAAGGCCATAGGTTTCAACAGCGCCTCTCTTACAGTATGGCAGACACTGCGAATCGGGATAGTTCTTATTGTTTCGGTGCTTACGGGCGCGCTGATTTCCTCCCCGCTGTCCTCGCTGATAATTACTCCCATATTCCGTATGATGGGGGCGTACAGTATAGAGTATGAGATTCGCGGGATCGAGGTATATATTGTCTATCCCGTTATAGTATTGGCGGCAACGTCTTTGGCGGCGTTTATTTCGGCGCAGGGCTTAAGGAAAATATCTTCGGCGGAAATTTCAAACAACGAATAGGACAATTTTTAATACTAATT
>CANDLP010000070.1 GCA_947385505.1 uncultured Clostridia bacterium | reverse complement strand
AAGTATTTGAATTGTGGATTTTATCCACAATTCAAATGGTTATTAGTATAAAAAAAGAAAGGGGCTGTAAAAAAAGTCCCTTTTTATTTATTATGTCAGCTCCATTTTGCAAGAACGCGAAGTTTGCCGCCCAAAGCGTTGACAGGGATGTCAACGCCCGAAGCAGCGGCTTCGCCGTTTTTTTATTATTTTGTCCCTTCGTCCGCCTTTTTCTGTATGGTGGGCAGAGTAATGATCACGGTAGTGCCCTCCCCAAGCTTACTTTCTATATCAAGCTTTCCCGAATGAAGCCCTACCAGCTCGTCCGCCACCGCAAGGCCTATCCCCGATCCCCTTACGGTATTATTTGCCTTGTAGAAACGGTTCTTTACCTTGGGAAGATCCTCCTCACTTATTCCGCAGCCGTTGTCGGATACTCTTATTTCAACGGAATTTTCCTTAAGCACCGCTTCCACATTGATAACTCCGTCACTTCCCGTATACTTTACCGCATTGTCGATTATATTAAGAAACACCTGCCTGAGTCTGTTTTTATCTCCAAAAATCATTGCGACTCCATCGGGCTCATGATAATTTATTATAATACCGTTTTTCGCCGCTCTTTCGGTGTATATCAGAACCGCGTCCGCAAGCTCCGCAAGGATGTCTATATTATCCTTTTGAAGCATAAGACGCTTATTCTGTATCCTTGAAAAGTCCAAAAGCTCTTCAACCATAGAAGAAAGACGCTCGGTTTCCGTGGTAATAACGCGCATTCCTTTTATAAGCGTTTCCGCGTTCCGCATTTCAAGTATAGTCTCGCTCCAGCCCTTGATTGCTGTAAGAGGGGTGCGAAGCTCGTGAGATACCGAGCTTATAAAATCGTTTTTTATTTTTTCGCTGTTGGCAAGCTCCTCCGCCATATAGTTAAATGCTCTGCAAAGTTCGCCGATTTCATCGTTCCGCTTAAAGTCTATATGCTCGGAAAAATCGCCTTTCGCCAGCTTTTTTGCCGAATTAGCCATTTTCCTTATGGGAGAAATAATGGAGCGCACAAAATAAAGCCCGATAATAAGCACCAATACCAGAACAAAAGCGCCAAATACAGCTGTGCCGAAACTTAAGCCGGCAATGTGCATATCCACTCCCTCAAGACTGGTCATAACTCTTATGGCGCTGTAATTTCCGTCACGCGTATCGGCGCTGATCAGAACCGATACCGCCATATATCTTTCGCTCACGGAGCTTCTGTTAAGGCTTCCCACATATTCGCCGATACCGTCGGGGCTGTTCAGCGCTTCAATATAATCGGGCATTTCCTGTTCCACATCAGGGGAGAAACCGCTGCTTGAAATGGCTATATTTCCGTTTCGGTCTATTGCCATCAACTCCATCAGCGCCTTTTTATCAAAGTGCTCCACAGTAGATCGTAGCTCTTCGGAATAATCGGAAGAGGAGTTTTCGTAAAATCTTGTAAGCACACCCCGTATCACATTGGCTTCGGAGCGAAGGTAGCGGCTTACCGAGCTGTAATAATAGTTGCGGGCAAAAAAGTATACTCCCGCTATTACCACAAGCATTATCACCGCGATTATGCCGAAGCTGTTAATAAACCAGCGGGTAGCTATGCTTTTTCTTCTTGCAGTCATTTTTATGACCATTCCTTCCTCTTAAGGGAGCATTTGCCGAGTGTTTGCTTAAAGCGTCCACTTATATCCGTAGCCCCATACTGTTTGAATAAAGGCGGGGGAGGAGGGATCGTCCTCTATTTTCATTCTTAAACGTCTTACGTTAACGTCTACGATTTTATCGTCGCTGAAAAACTCGTCATGCCAGACTTTTCGCAATATGGTATTTCTGTCCAAAGCTATTCCCGAATTTTGGATAAAATATTCCAAAAGACCGTATTCTATCTGAGTGAGCTCTATGGGAGTTCCGTTCTTTTTTACGCTTCGGCTTTGAACGTCTAAAACGAAGGGGCCCGCCTTAATTGCCTTTCCCCCGCCTGACTGTTCATAAGAGCTTATACGGCGGTACATTGCGTCTACTCTTGCCACCAGCTCGGAGGGAGAAAAGGGCTTTGTGATGTAATCGTCCGCCCCGCTTGTCAGTCCCTCTATTTTGTCGGTTTCCTGACTTTTGGCGGTGAGCATTATTATCCCTATTTTATCATCGCTTTCTCTGATTTTTCGGCATACCTCGATCCCGCTTATTCCGGGCATCATTATATCAAGAATCGCAGCGGAAAAATCTCCTTTGGAAAATTCCTCAATAGCTTTTTCCCCGCTGTTTACACCGGTTACCTCATAACCGGCGCTTTTCAGATTTATTATTACGAAGTCGCGGATGGCGTCTTCGTCTTCGCATACTAAAACTTTTTTTGTAAGCATTACATTATCCTTTCGCTGTGACTTTCGGCCGCAATAATACATCGGCATAGCAAACCAACAAAAAATAAACAGGCGGCGAAGCCGCGCCGTTTGGGTCTTAATAAAACCGACCCTGCTATTGCTAATGCTAAGCCCTTTTTGAACTGTGGGATCAGTGCTTCGGGTGCAATACCATTTTGAACCGTGAATTACGTCAATTCAAACTGGGATTGGTATTAATTATAATTTTCGGAATCCCTATTGTACCGACAAGCAATTCTTCAGCTCGTCATCGGTAAGAACCATGGGATCACTGCTGTCTGAATTATTCACATATATATTATCGTCAAACTTTTTCCAGCCAGGCCCCTCAGGCAAATCGTCAGAAACGCAGACGGACAGCAAAACAAGACTTCCGCTGTCGTACTTTACAAAGCTTACCGCATTTGAATTCGGGTGCTTTTCCACCGTCACCAGACCCTGCCATCTTACGGGAACATAAAAAATATATTCGCCCCATGTGTTTACATAAGTGGTGTATTTTTTAGTGACGGTATTGTTGTTTTCCGTGTCCGCATAATACCATTCCACCGCATAAATCTGTTCGGGCACGGTGCGGTTTTCATAACCTATAAAAGCCGTTGTCGCCGGTGCTTCCATCCGTCCGTCTCCATCAATGTCGGTGCTGAAAAGAATAGGCGTAAAGGCATTGGAACGGCGGTTAAGATTATCGGAGAAAACCTGAGTCAGATTGTTCTTATAGCTTAACAATATCTGAGTGCCGTAAGCGTTGTCTCCTTTGGCATAATCCAAAAACAAAAGGCTTTCGTTTTCATTGAGCTTCTGCCGGCTAAGCCTTTGTACCGAGGAAACATCGGGATAAAGAGGCACCGTGGAAAGCACCTCGGGAACAGACATATTTTCATCCGCAGCCGTTCCGAGAACACGGGCGTGGCTGTAGCCCATTACCGCGTCATAACTGACATAAAACAGCTCGTCAAAACCGTCGTTGTCAAGATCGTCCGTTTCCATAAAGCTGAATGAGGTTTTAAACTGCTCCTCCACCTGTCCTTCGGAATATCCGAGAAGGCTCAATGACCTTTCGGTCTGGGCAAGCGCCGAGCATATAACCCCTATGCTTACATAGCCGTTAAAATTATAAAAGCTTACGCTTTCTATTTTTGTTCCCGCTACCGGACGGTCAGTCACCGATGTCCATACTCCGTTGTCCTGATCGAGAAAATTCATTCTTAAACCGCTTTCGCCGTTTTCGGAAAGTTTTTTTTCGCGGTAAAAGACAATTGCCTCCTCCGTTTTTTCTTCGTCCAAATTATAAAGCACAAATGCGCTTCTGTATTCTCCTCCGGAGGGATACACCAATTCTATCTGATCCCCCGTGCTCAGCTTAAGAGCGTCATATACGGCGGTCTGAGTCTCGGTCAGCTTAGGCGGATGCAAAAGGTTTTCCAGCGAACCGTCAAAAACGGAGCAACCGCTTAAAAAGCATGCCGCCGCCAATAAGAGCAGTGCCCGTATACCGTATTTTATTTTAAACAGATGGCGTTTCTTCATTTCGGCTGTCCGCGTCTTCATATTTTTCGTTATCCGTTCCCGTAAGTTCAATTTTTTTGCCGTATACAGCAAAAATAACGGTGAAGGCTAAAATAATTATCCCTATTTCCGAAACGGGGTGCAGCTCCATATGATCCTTCATATAATCTCCGTCTATAATAAGCGCAATATACCCCGCCAAGGATGAAGAAGCGGAAAGACAGGCGGAAGCGGAGGCAAAGAACAAAAGCTTTTTACGTGTCCCCTTGCTTTCATTGCCCGAAAAATATCTTCCCAGAGAAAGGAAAAAGAATACCGCCGACACATAAGTAAGCAGAAGCAGAAGTTCGTCGCTGACTCTCGTTATAATTGTGTCCCCCATAAACAGCGCCGCCGCCTTTAATGTATAGCTTATGCTGATAAGAAGCATAAAATATCCGACAAAAGTCTTGATTTTTTTGCTCCCAAGGATAGTAAAGCCTATTGCCGCGAACACAAAAAAAATGACCGCTTCGCCGATAAAATCTATCCCAAAGCTTTTGAAGCTGAAAACCAGCATATAAAATTTAAGACATGCCGCGGCTAAAAACGCAAGGCCGAGAGCCGCGGTCTGTTTGGCTGTCAAAGCGTTTTTATCGCTTTTATAAGCTGTACGCACATTTTTGCCGTCTATGATAAGGGCTGCAACAAACACCGCCGCGGCCAGCAATAAAAGCAAGTAAAAACCGTAGGTTGGCAAAAAGCCCGCCTGGGAGGAATAAAAGCCCATTTCATTGTAATCCACTGTGACCAGCAGCTGAAACGCTCTGAAAATCATCGCCGCCAAAGAAGCGGCGATCGAAGCTATGGGGAGAATTTTTTTCGTTTTTTCCATATTTACTATACCGCTCTATAAAGGCGGCGCTCCTTTCCATCCCGAAAATTCGTCTTTTTTAACCGTTCTATAACAGGTACAAGCTCATATATTATTTTAAGAGCAGAATGTCTCCTTAAACAGTACGCATATGTTTATTATAATACATTACCGGGCTTTAGTCAACATTTTTTCTTTATAAACTTTTATGAAAGGGCAACAAAGGGTGGCTAAAATGAAAAAATACGCTGTTTTGGTATTGGCGGCGGCGGTATTGATAGGGCTGTCGCCTAAGCTGTTTTCTCTGATATGGGGGAACAGCTTTCCGGATAAGGGGAAAAAGGAATTTACGCTTACCCTGACCGAAAAGGGTGAAATCATAACCGTTTCTGCCGAAGAATATCTAATGGGGTGCCTTTTCGCACAGATAGACGTTTCTTATGAAGAAGAAGCGCTAAAGGCTCAGGCTTCCGCCGCCTATACATATGCTCTGAGGCTTTGCGCCGAAGGAAGGGAGCTGTCGGACAGCAGCGCGCTTTGTCAGCCTTATTTTACCCCGGCCAAAGCCAAAGAATACTACGGCAAAAGCTATGAAGAATATTTGCCGAAAGTAAAAAAAGCCGCCGAATACGGGGCTTCACACGGTATTTATTACGAAAACAAGCCTATTTACAGCGTATACTGTTCGGTATCGGCAGGCGCTTCGGCTCATCCCGATTACATATGGAATATGTCGTTTCCTTATCTGGCGCGGGCAGAATGCCCTAAAGACCCGGAATACATATATTTCAGGACGGAAAATGAAATGACGGCGGAAAACGTAAGAGACAGGCTCCTGAGCTTTGACCCCAAGATACAGATGCCCCTGGACTATTCGCTTTGGTTTTCGGACACCGTCAGAGATGAATACGGATATGTGATTTCGGCTAATGTAGGGGGAAGAGAATTAAGCGGGGGCGAACTGTGGAGGATACTTAAGCTGAGGTCTACGGCGTTTGAAATTATATGGAACGGGATCTCGTTTACCGTAGTCACAAAAGGATACGGCCACGGAGCGGGTATGAGCCAGTACAGCGCAAATGAAATGGCAAAAGAAGGAATGAAGGCGGAGGAAATACTGGAGTATTTTTATAGGGGAGCGGAAGTTAAAAAAGTATAATTATTTTCATGAGCTGCTATAATTAAAGCGGAAACGTCCATCAACAAGAAGGCCGTTTCCGCTTTACTGTCAATTATATAACCATAATAACAGGCTGCACCTGCACTCCGTTCATTGCCGCCGTCAAAGTTTCCTCTATCCTGTCAAAATCACCTACGACAGACGAAGGCTTTTTAATGCAGTCGTCCTGTCTTAAAGGCACAAAGTAATAATGCCTTAAATTCATAAGGGCTCCTATGTTCTTCGCGGAGCCCGACAGCGCGTCGTTGGTTGCAACGTTTATAACTACGGGTCTCCCTCCGCGAAGGTGGCTTTTTACCGCCATTGTAACAGGACTGTCCGTTACAGACATCGCCAGCTTTGCCAGCGTATTGCCCGTACAATTCGGCAGCAGCATAATATCCGTCATTTTCTTCGGGCCTATCGGCTCCGCTTCTTCTATGGTATTTATAACAGGTCTTCCCGCTATGTCCTCGAAAATTTTAACATTATCCTCCGCTTTTCCGAAGCGGGTCGAAAGAGCGGAGGCGTTAAAGCTCATTATGGGTATAAGCTCCGCGCCGAGATCCGACAGCCGCTTTGCCGCTTCAAAGGATTTTTTGAAGGTGCAGAAGGAGCCGCAGACAGCTATCCCGATGCGAATACCCTTAAGTGTTTCACACAAGGTGATTACCTCCTCTGTTATTGTATTACTTGCACATATTTTCTATAGTCTTTCCGATAATGCGCCCCGCCGATATCGGCGCGGTTCTTCCCGGCAGCGACAGCGCCCAGATAACCTTGACGCCCACGCTTGCCGCCAGTTCCATATCTTCAACCCCCGCTTTTGAAGCCAGATCGATCAAAAGACAATCCTTTTTGATTCTCATCAGTCTCCTGCGGTCAAACAAGGTAGCCGGCACGGTATTGACAATAACGTCAACATCACCCAATTTTCCAACCAGCTCATCATCAGTAACGGGGGAGCAGCCTATGCACTCCGCTTTGGCAAGCTGTTCCCTTCTTCTGGCATAAACGCTCACATCCGCACCAAGCGCAATAAGCATACGCGCCATAACCTCTCCGATCCGTCCGTAACCGGTTATAAGTACATTTAATCCGAATACCGTTACAGGAAGCTCCCTCAGCATTATTTCAAGCGCCCCTTCGGCGGTAGGCACGGCGTTCAAAATCTGAAGCTCTTCACGGTCAAAGTAGTTGTACAGCTCCAACCCGTTTTCTTCGCATATACGTTCCAGATAAGGACAGCTTTTTCCCGTCAGCACCGTTCCCCCTTGTTTCACCGCGCCGAGTATAATGTCAAGATCAGGATTTGCCCCGTGATAGGGCATGGTTATATGAACCCCGTCAGAGGTCAGCGGCAAAGGCAGCACCGCATAATCACAGGGTATAATCTCCCCCGCGGCGGGCACGGGAAACACCTCCGCGCTTTCAAATCCGTAGGCAAAACAATCGTATGTTTTATTTAAATATTCGGCGGCATAAAGCATACGAAGATCGCCGCCCAAAAAAATAAAGCTTGACATGGGATATTATCCTTTCTTTCGGTAATGGGCGGTTATTTTTGCGCCGCCTTGTTATATTTTATGCCGAAGAAGGATTTTTGCTATTGACTTTTATAAAAAGTGATAGTAAAATGTAATTTGTATTCGGAGCGTATTTTCATAAAGCTCAGCGCGCGTCAGCCTTCTGAAAGGAACATTATTTTTATGAATATTGTCAAATTTGCGTATTATGATGAATTTTGCTGTTCGGGCGTGGACTGCGCCGACTCCTGCTGCAAATATTGGCATATTGATATAAGCAAAAAAGAATATCTTGAATATAAAAATATGAAATGCAGCAGCGCACTGAAAACGGCTTTTGAGGGAGCATTTAAAATAAAACAAAATCCCACCGATTTTGTTTACGCGGAAATAAGGCTGAAAGAAGACGGAAGCTGCCCGATGCTGGATAAGGATTCCCTTTGCATGCTGCACAAAGAGCTTGGGGAAAACGCGCTCAGCCTTACCTGTCAGATCTTTCCAAGGCTTCATATGAAGGTGGGAAACGATACGGTAATGCAGTCCTGCAACGCCACATGCAGCCGTGTTACCGAAATCCTTATGGAGCACCCCGAAGGACTTTGCATAATAGAAGAGGTGTACAACGGAAAAGACCGATATATAAACAACAACTTATTCACCCTTCCGAGACTTGCCCCCAACCGAAAGGAATTAACCTATTACTGGCCCGTTTTAAACGCTCAGATAGATATTTTACAGAACAGAAGCTTTACTGTGCCCGAAAGAATGCTGATATTGGGGTATTTTTGTCAGAAAACGGAGGAATACATAAAAAACGGCGAAATTTCAAGAATAGCGCCATTGGCCGAAATGCTTCTGGAGAATGAGCTCTGCCAAAAAATAGTGAAATCGCTTACCCCGAACCAAAGCGACAAGAGAATTGCAGACAGCTCGGTGAAGATACTTTATAAAATGTCCCGCACGGCGCAAAACAGCTCCTCGGCTTTTATAAGCCAAAGCTTCAGGCGCATTATGGGCCGTCTGGCGGCAAAGGCTTTTTCCATAGGGAACGGCGAGCCGGAAATTGCATTTAACGAAGAGGAATACATAAAGCTTACCGAAGCGTTCAGGAAAATAATGGACGAGCGCCCGTATATAATTGAAAATCTGCTGGTTAACTTAGTGTTTTCCCAAAATATAATGGACGGAGTATGGTATAATTACTTTGCGCTGGCGGTGTTTTACAACACCCTTAAGCTGTGCGTGCCCGTGTTTTTAAAAGAGGATTACAATGACAAGGAGCTTGCCGCCGCTTTGACATATGCGGTAAAACTGGTGCTTAACACTAACCTTGCAAAGTCCAATGTACTGTTGGATTCCATACTGCAAAAGAAAAGCACTCTGCCCTATGCGGTATTTCTGATCTGCTGACAAAAACATAATAATACTAATAACCATTTAAAAAACAGATAAACTGTTTTTTAAATGACATGCCGCAAAAGC
>CANDLP010000069.1 GCA_947385505.1 uncultured Clostridia bacterium | reverse complement strand
AGCTAATTTCGCTAAGCAGTATCTTCAGAATCTGAACAGCATCGGATGTTTTGCGAGAATAACTGATATAACTCATAAAAGCGCTGAAGAACTTAAATCACTTCGTGTGCTTGGATATAACAGAATAACAATAGGCGTTGAAACCGGCGATGACGAAGCGCTCTCATTTATGAACAAGGGATACGGTTCAAAAGATATTTTGGAACAGTGCGCAAAATTGGACGAGGCAAATATGGAATATGATATTTTTTATCTTGCCGGAATATACGGTAACGGAAAATCGGAGAAGGGAATTAAGAATACCGTAAATATTTTTAATCAACTGAATCCCAAAATAATAGGAGCTTCTATGCTTACGGTTTATCCGAATTCCGAGCTTTACGCTGAAATTCAGCGTGGGGTATGGGAAGAGGAAAGTGAAAGAGAAAAGTTAAAGGAGCTTCAGCTTCTTATAGAAGGACTTGAAATAAGGACGCACTTTGCCGCCCTCGGCGCATCCAATCTTTTTCACTTTCAAGGTGATTTGCCCTCGGAAAAGCAAACTCTAATAAAATATATAAGCGGTATTCTTGAAAAATACGATGAAAGCGTTTTGAGAGATTATCGTGTAAATTTAGAGCATTTGTAATTCAAAAATAAAAGCTCCCGCAAACGGAAACTTTGCGGGAGCTTTTATTCTATTCGTCAGGCTCTGAAGATCGGGGGATCCATTCCATTGTCAATGTTTTCTTTAACGGGATCTTCTGATTGGGGCTGAAGATTCTGTTCGGGCTTTTCCGTATCTTCGGGAATCACGGTACTGTTTGTATTTATAGGACTGTCATCGGGTTTTTGCTTTTCGTAATTTTCGTCTATTTCGCCCTTCATCAGCTTTTCAAAATCAGCTCCGTCGATTTTTTCGTTCTTCATAAGGTATTTGGCAAGGATATGAAGCTGATCCATATGATTTTCAAGAATATCCTTTGCTTTTTCATAGCTTGTTTCAATCAGATCACGTATCTCCGCGTCAATTTCGGCTGCAATATTTTCCGAATAGTTTCTGCCCTGTGAATAATCACGTCCCAAAAACACTTCGGTTTCGTCGTGACCGTATACCACGGGTCCCAGCTTTTCGCTGAAGCCGTATTTTGTAACCATACTTCTGGCAATCTTTGTGGCGCGCTCAATATCGTTGGATGCGCCTGTGGAAATATCGTCCAGAATAATTTTTTCGGAGACGCGGCCGCCCAGAAGGGTAATGATATTTTCCTGCATCTGAGTCTTGCTGACAAAGCTTCTGTCATGTTCGGGAAGTGACATTGTATATCCTCCCGCCATTCCTCTGGGAATAATAGATACCTGATGAACTTTGTCCTGAGAAGGACAGTAATAGGTGCAGACTGCGTGTCCCGCCTCATGATAAGCGGTAAGACGGCGTTCCTTTTCACTTACCACCTTAGATTTCTTTTCGGGACCTGCCACAACCTTTATTGTTGCTTCTTCAATATCCGCTTCTATAATGGCGCGTCTGTTCGCCCTTGCGGCAAGCAAAGCGGCTTCGTTCACAAGGTTTTCAAGATCTGCGACGGTAAAGCCCGCGGTGGTTTTTGCGATAGTGGAAAGATTTACGTCGGAAGCCAATTTCTTGTTTCTTGTGTGAACTTTGAGTATCTCTTCACGGCCTTTTATATCGGGGTAATTTACCACAATCTGTCTGTCGAAGCGTCCGGGACGAAGCAAAGCCGGGTCGAGGATATCACGTCTGTTAGTGGCTGCGATAATGATTATGCCCTGATTTTCCGAGAAGCCGTCCATTTCAACAAGCAGCTGGTTCAGGGTTTGTTCGCGTTCGTCGTGTCCGCCGCCGAGACCTGCGCCTCTTTGTCTGCCCACAGCGTCTATTTCGTCAATGAAAATGATTGACGGGGTGTGCTTTTTTGCCTGATCAAACAGGTCTCTTACTCTTGAAGCGCCTACGCCCACGAACATTTCCACAAAGTCGGAACCGCTTATGGAAAAGAACGGGACATTCGCTTCGCCCGCCACAGCTTTGGCAAGCAGCGTTTTACCTGTGCCGGGAGGTCCCATAAGCAGTACGCCTTTAGGGACTCTTGCTCCTATATCGAGATACTTTTTCGGATTTTTCATAAAATCGACAATTTCTGCCAATTCTTCCTTTTCTTCATCCGCGCCGGCAACGTCGTTAAAAGTAACTCTTTTTCCGTTTGAAGGCTGATTCCTTGTGTTGGCCTTGGAAAACTGATTCATTTTTCCGCCGCCGGTAGTCTGGCGCATTATAATAAAGGTAAAGCCTATCATAAGGGCTATAAGCAAAAGATAGGGAAGGAAGCTTGTTAAAAACGAGTTGTCCGCAATTGCTATATAGTCTTCCTCTAACGGTTCGTTGGGGTACTTGGCGTTGTAACGGTCGCGGTAGCTGCTCCCGTCGCTGAAATCGCCGTAAATATCGCTTATAAAAAGACTTACATATGGAATATAGTATATCCTCGGCTTGCTTTCGCCTTTAAGCATATACCTTAATTCGCCTGAATTAAGGTCAAGGGTATAAGCCGAAACTTCAAGATTGTCAAAGTGCTCCATAACCGAAGAATAAGATTCGGTTTTCGCCCTTGGCGTGATAGAGCGTAAAATAGATATAAGCCCTACTATGAGAAAAATAATTATTACAATGTAAATTATAGTGCCGCCTCGTTTTTTTTGCATATATTCCGCCTTTCCTTGCTCTTTTTCTAATTTATTTTTGTATATATTTCGCGCTTTAAGATGCCTACATAGGGAAGATTCCTGTAATTCTGGGCGTAATCCAGCCCGTATCCCACAATAAATCCGTCCTGTATATCAAAGCATTTGTAATCGGGAGTAAGATCAACGTTTCTTTTAATATTTCTCTCTATAAACGCGCATATTTTAATTGAAGCGGGATTAAGCTCCTTTATTTTTTCCCTGACTGCGTAAAGCGTAGCGGCAGTATCTAAGATATCCTCAACAAGAATAATGTCTTTTCCCGTTATTTCTTCGCCAAGTGAAGTTTTAAGGGTATCCTCCAGTTCGACTTTGCCTGATGACATCGTGCTGTTTCCGTAGGATTTGGCGGTAAGAAACGCTATCTTGCAGTTTATATCAATAGTCCTCATCAGATCAGATAAAAAAACAACGCTGCCTTTAAGTATTCCGACCAAAACAAGGTCTTTATCCTTGTAATCCTCGGAAATTTTTTTTCCGATTTGTTTTACCTTTTCCCTGATTTCATCTTCGGAAAAAAGTATTTTTTCTATGCTGCTGTTCATTTTTGTGTCGTGTTTTCCTTTGCTGCGGCAAGGGAAGCTCCTTTTCAGTCTTAAAAAATATTATAACATAGTATCATAAAAAAATCAAATGATTTTATGAAATTTATGTGTATATTTTCAGTTCTTTTTTCGATATTTTTGTATAATGATCTGTATTTCCGCTTTTCCTTTTTTAACTGTGGCAAACTTGTTTTTTTCCACGTTTACTTTTCCCGTTCCCGCTTTTATTATTTCCACAAAACCGTTTATTTTTACTGCGGTCGGTTCAATATCTTTTTCTTTCAGAATTAGCGATACGGTTCTTGTAAGGATCGGACGGGGAAGGGAAGCGAGCTTTTCGCCGTTATAGGTTTTATCTCCGAGCGCTGCGTCGGAAAGCGCTTCTTTTGCCATATTCTCAAGAAAGAGGCTGTCCTCCGAAAGTGAGGAAGTCATTCGGCTTACTCCGTCATACAGCGACGGGTTTATTTCCAAAAGCTTCGGCAAAAGTTCAAGCCTTATTTTATTTCGCGTATATTCGGTTGAAAAATTGGTCTTATCGGTTACATATTGAAGCGTATTTTCATCGCAGTATGCTTCGATTTCGTCACGTGTACATAAAATAAGCGGTCTTATCAGATAATCTCTTACCGGAGGGATTCCGCATAGGCCTTTTAGACCCGTACCTCTCAGCAGATTCAAAAAAACCGTTTCGGTATTGTCACAGGAATTGTGAGCGGTGGCAGCTTTTGCCCCTAAACGCGCCGATTCCGCCGCAAAAGCTTGGTATCTTAACTCTCTTGCCGTTTCCTCGACGCTTGTATGTTTTTCCATCGCCTTAGTTACGTCTATTGAGAACACTTTTAAAGGAATATTCATTTTTTTACACAGTGTTTCCGCAAAGGCTTGGTCGCTGTCGCTGTCCGCACCCCTTAAATTGTGATTCACATGGCAGGCGGACAATTCAAAGTCAAGTTCGTCTTTAATCGTGTTAAGACAATGAAGAAGCGTTACGCTGTCGGCCCCGCCGCTTAAAGCCACGATGATTTTGTCTCCGCTTTTAATCATATTGTGGTTTTCTATGGCGTAAATCACCTTATTTATAACCGTATCGTTGATACTGCAGCTTTTGTTTGTTTTTTTAAGCATGAGTATAGTCTACCCCCGTAAAGCGCGTATACTCGCCCTCCCAGTTCATGGGAACGGTTCCGGTTTCACCGTGTCTGTTTTTTGCCACTATACATTCGCAGGCGTTGGGGTATTCCGCTTCTTTATTATAATAGCCGTCTCGATAGAGAAATATTACTATATCCGCGTCCTGCTCGATAGAGCCGGAGTCACGGAGATCCGAAAGCATAGGGCGTTTGTCGGGACGCTGTTCGGGACCTCTTGAAAGCTGGGACAGGCTTATTACAGGAACATTCAGCTCCTTTGCCATTATCTTTAGATTTCTTGTAATCTCGGAAACCTCCGCCACTCTGTTTCCGTCCCGCCGGCCCGTTGACATAAGCTGCAAATAGTCTATTATGACAAGCCCGAGATTTTTCATTCGTCTGAGCTTTGCCTTCATTTCGCCCAATGAAATATTGGCGGTATCGTCAATGTATATTTCAACCTGGGACAAAACGTCCACCGCTTCGCCTATATCCGTCCACTTGCTGTCGGGGATTATTCCCGTGCGCAAAGCGTCGGAGGAGAGTCTTGCTTCGCTTTGGAGTATGCGCGCGGCTATTTGTTCCTTTGACATTTCCAGCGAGAAAATACATATTTTTTTGGTTTTATAGTTTTTGGCAACATTTGCGGCTATATTTGTGGCAAATGAGGTTTTTCCCATACCGGGACGGGCGGCGATAAGTATAAAATCCGAAGGATTAAGCCCGTAAATTATTTTGTCGAGACTCGAATATGATGTAATCAGCCCCGAACCGTGTGCGCTTTCGGGATTTTCGGCAAGCTCGGACAGGGTTTCAAGCTGTTGGGTCACCAAAGGCTTTATATGGGTGAGTCCGTGAAGATCCTTTTCGTCCCTTATATCGAATATCTTTTTTTCCGCAAGATCCAAAAGCGCTGAGGTCTCTTCCGTTCCGGCCGCCGCAAGGTCAAATATTTCTTTTGACACTGTCATAAGCTGGCGCACCATATACTTATCGCGGATTATTTTGATATAGCTTTCTATAGTGGACGGAGTTATGGAGGAATCCGCCAGCTTCAGCAGGTATGCTTTCGCTTCCTCGTCGGTTTCAAAAACTCCCTGTCGAAGGGAATTTTCCATTAAGGTTACAATGTCTATCTGCTGTCCCGAAATGCTCATTTGGTATATAACAGAGAACAGATCGCTGTGAAGCTGTATCTTAAAATGCTCCGGACGCAGATTGGCGGTGATTTCCGAAACAGAGGGAGCTTCGACTAAAACAGCGCCCAATACCGCTTGTTCCGCGTCTAAATTAAAGGGCAGATTTATTTCCGACAGATCAATAGTAGCGGGCATAAATACACTTCCTTAATATTTTTTTGCCGTAAAGCTTTTTAAAGCGGCAATATTATTCCGCGATTTGTTCCACCATTACGGTAAATTTGGCTGAAACGCCGCTGTAAAGCCTTGCTTCTGCTCCGAATCCGCCGAATGTTTTTATCTCGCTGTCAAGCGCTATCTTTCTTTTGTCGATATCGCAGTTAAGCTGTTTTTTTATCTGGGCTGAAATATCCTTGGCGGTAACGGCGCCGAACAGTCTTCCGCTTGTTCCGCCCTTTGCCGTAATTTTTATGGTTTTTCCGTCTATTTTGGCTGCAATTTCCTTGGCGTTGGCGATTTCAACGTCTATCTTGTGCTGTGCCGACGCTTTCTGTCCTTCCAATAAATTCATGTTTGCGGCGGTAGCCTCAACCGCAAGCTTTTTGGAAATAAGGCAGTTTCTTGCGTAGCCGTCCTTTACCTCCTTAATCTCGCCTTTTTTTCCTGTGCCTTTTACATCTTCCAGTAATATTACTTTCATTTTCCGTTCCGCCTTTCATATTGTTGTGTGCCGTATAAATAAACCGACACAATGGATTTGTTATAAAGTTATATGAAAATCTTGTATCTTTTTTACGATTTATTTCAGCTTACGCTTTCGTAATAATTGTCAATGGCGTCTTTTACCCTCTTTCCCGCGTCTTCGAGAGAAATGCCTTTAAGCTGAGCCGCCGCCATTGTCTGATGACCTCCGCCGCCTAAGTACTCCATTACCAGCTGAACGTTAAGCGCGCCTAAGGAACGGGCGCTTACATAGACTTCATCGCCTGCGTTGCGGTAATATACAAATGACGCGTCCACATTTTCGATGTTCAGAAGCTCGTCAGCCGCCTGCGGCGCTATAAGCCGCATATCAGGGCTAAACATGGTGGTGGTTGCTATGGCGCAGCGCTTGTATATCTCAGCGTTGGAAACAAGCGCGACTTTCTGACGGTAATTTTCTATGGAGTTGGCAAAAAGTCCTTTTACATTAACCGTGTCTGCCCCTAATTTTCTTAAAAACGCCGCCGCCTCAAAGGTACGCACTCCGGTTTTTATGGTAAAGTTTTTGGTATCCAGCATAATACCCGCCAATAAGGCTTCCGCCTGAAGCGCGGTTATTTTTCCCGCTTCGCCGAAATAACCCAGAATTTCCGTAACCATTTCGGAAGCGGAGGAAGCGTACGGCTCATGATAAAAAATAAGGGAATTGTCGATATAGTTTACTGTTTTTCTGTGATGATCTATAATTACAACCTGCTTTGCCTTTGAATGAAGCTCACTGCTTTCCAGCATAATCGGATTATGCGTATCCACAATGATCAGAAGGGAATCGTCGGTTATACTTTCTACTGCGTCGTCGGGAGATATAAACAAAGCGTCCGGACTTTCGGGCTGGTTTAACCGGTTTATAAGCTGAGTGCTCAAAGAAGCAAGCGTATTTACCACCACGTCCGCCTTATGTCCCAGGTTTCTGATGGCGCACGCCAAGCCTACCGACGAGCCTACGCTGTCCAGGTCGCTGAACTTGTGACCCATTATGTAAACTCTGTCGGAGCTTTCCACAAGCTGTATTAACTGATTGGCAATGATTCTCGCTTTGACCTTTGTGGAGCGTTCGATACCCTTTGACACGCCGCCGTAAAATTCAAAGCCCGTAACGGTTTTGATAGCGGCCTGGTCTCCGCCTCTGCCCTGCGCCATTTCAAGGGCTTGTTTGGCAAAGCTTTCACTTTCCGCAATAGTAGAGGCGGTTCGTCCTATTCCTATGGAAAGCGTAACGCTCATTCGATCGTTTACCTGTATTTCCCTTACCTTATCCAAGAGCTTTACCTTTCCCTCGATAAGCTTAGCTATATGCCTTTCCTCTACAACCGCCCAGAATCTGTCCCGTGAAGATTTTCTCAGAATGCCTGTGGTTTCCGCGATAAAATCTTCAAGAAGCCTGTCTATCTGTACGGTCACATGGGCGGTCTCGCTTTCGAGACTGCTGTTGAACAATTCCTCGAAGCTGTCAATTTTTATAAGCATTACGACAGGATGAGAAAGCTTTTTTTCCTGTATCATATCCACATAATCGGTTATATCTCTGAGATATATAAGGAATATATCGCTTTCATGCTCTTCAGCCGGTTGATTGGCATAGACGCGGTAATATCTGTCGGCGTGCTGTATCTGAATGCCTCCCTCTGCCGTAAAGCACTTAAACGGAAGCTCCGATACGAGGTCAAAGGAACTTCCGTAAACGGCCTCCTGTGAAAAATCCTTTGCAAAGCCTTTGTTGAACCAGATTATTTTTCGTTGGGAGTCAATGATAACAACGCTCATCGGAAGGCTGTACAGCGACATTTTGTTTTCCGATTTGATTTCTTCGCTTATCAGAGCGGAATATTGGAAATTGCGCCTTGTTACCTGCACTAATTTGCCTATGGCAAAGCCTGCCGCCAACACAATAAACGGCGCCAAAATCCAGAACAAATCGGGCGAGTGGAGAAAAGTCATAGCCGACATGAACAGCAGCAATATTATCAATGATATGATTGATATTACCAGTCCGCCGTCACGGAAAAAATTCTTCATTTATATGATCATTCCTTTCCTCTTATGGATTCTAAATTTCCATTATAATAGGAAGAATCATAGGGCTTCTTTTTGTTCTCTGATAAATGAAGCCGCTTAAGGCTTCTCTGAGGGCGGGCTTCATAGCGCCCCAGTCCCTTATGTTCTTTGAACATTGTTCTTCAAGTGTTTTTCTGGCAACCGCCGTGGCGTCTTCCATAAGCTTTTCGGATTCCTTAACATATACGAAGCCTCTGGATACTATTTCCGGACCCGTTTCTATGCTTCCGGTGTTTTTGCGCACAGTGGCGGCTACTATTATAAGTCCGTCTTCCGCCAGATGCTTTCGGTCTCTCAGCACAACGGAGCCTACATCGCCAACCCCCAGACCGTCCACCAGTATGCTTCCCGACGGTACGGTACCCGATATTTTCATTGAAGCCCTGTTCGTTTCAAGAACCTGCCCTATATCCGCAAGAAAAATATTTTCTTCGGGAATACCCATTTTTCTCGCCAGCATAGCGTGTTTTTTAAGGTGCTTGTATTCGCCGTGAATTGGGACAAAATATTTCGGCTTTGTCAGAGAGATCATCATTTTCAGCTCTTCCTGACAGGCGTGACCCGAAACGTGTACGTCATACATCTTCTCATACACCACGAGATCGGAAGAGCGTCGTGTAGGGAAAGAGTG
>CANDLP010000068.1 GCA_947385505.1 uncultured Clostridia bacterium | reverse complement strand
CCACGTCCGTGCACACTCTTTCCCTACACGACGCTCTTCCGATCTTAAAAATTCCGGTATTGAATTGGAAATAAAGCTGTATTTTACAAAAAGTACTATGGGCTGTCTGAAAAGCCGCAATTTACACAATTTCTACTGACTGCGGACGCTTTCTGCGTCAAAAACACTCGGAATACCTTAATATACCTGCGCTTTTTGCCTTAAAATCGTCGCGCATTCAGCGAATTGGATCAGTAATATTGCTCTGTTTTCAGATACGCCCTAAAGCTTATTTACCTTTTATCGACTTTAAAGCATATTGCCGTTCTTTCTTCCCCGTTAATGTCAATTCCGGAAAAATAAGGTACGGAAACAAGCTCTATGTCTTCCTCCTTCATATAAACGCAAGCAATTGCGATAGCCTTAACGGCTTGATTCACCGCGCCTGCGCCTACGGCCTGAACCTCTACGCTGTTTCCCTCACGAATAATCGCGGCAATAGCGCCGGCTACCGCCTTGGGGACAGATCTTGACGAAACCTTGACCGGATCCATATGCAACGCTCCTTTCATTCTTGCGAACATACCATTGTTATATATTGAAAGCTTGAATGAGTGCTCCCATTGTGCCACGGCGGAAATTCAGCCGTCAAAGGAAGTTAGGTGTGATGATAGGGAACCTTAGAAACCGCTCTCATTGAACGAAGACGTTTTATGAGAGAATTCTGCTGTCCAGCAGTTCGCAAATACGTTTTATTTGACAGCACTTGCCGCTCTTATTGTCGATATTCAGCAATACGGCGTTAAGTGTTGTACTTCCCTTTGCGTATATGTGTCGCTGCGGGTAATATGTGGTGAGCCGCGCTATGATTACGCTTTTTTCGATTCCCAGCACCGACTCCGCCACTCCCGTCATTCCCACATCGGTTATATAACCCGTGTGAGAAGCTATAATGCCTTCATCCGCAGTCTGTACATGAGTATGCGTACCCAAAACGGCGGAAACCCTCTCGGCGAGATAGTATCCCATTGCCCTTTTCTCCGAGGTTGCTTCGGCATGAAAGTCTACGATTATGTTTTTTGTATCTATGTTTTCGAGTATTTTATCCGCGCATAAAAACGGATTGTCCACCGCCTGCATATAATTTATGCCTATAAGATTTATCACCGCCAAGGAATAAGCGCCGAAATCCAAAAGACAGTATCCCCGTCCCGGACAGTCCGCGCCGTAATTTGCGGGACGTATTATTACCGAGCTTTCCTCAAAAAGCGGGCTCATTTCGGGCCGCTTATAACAGTGATTTCCCGTGGTTATAACGTCCACACCGCCGCTTAAGAGAAGCTCCGCGGAATGGGGAGTTATTCCGTTTCCGTCGGCGGAATTTTCACCGTTAACTATTACGGCGTCAACGTCAAAGCGCTTTTTCAGCGACGGCAGCGCCGCAGTAAGGCCGCGGCAGGAATTTTGTCCCACCACGTCGCCTACAAATAGAATATTCATGGGATTATCTTTCTATTATCTGTGTACGGTCGGGGCCGTTGCCTATCATGGCTATTTTACAGCCGCAAAGCTCCTCCAGCCTTTCTATATATGTTTTGCATGCCTGCGGAAGCTCCGCGAAGCTTTTGCATTCGGAAATATCCTCGTCAAAGCCCTTGAGGGTTTCGTATATGGGCTTGCAGCCGTCAAGCTCCTCCAAGGTGGGAGGAAAATCCTTTACAACGCTTCCGTCGGACTTCTCATAGGCTACGCACACCTTAAGGTCGCCTATTCCGCTTAAAGTATCCAGCTTGTTGATGGCTAACTTTGAAAGGCCGTTGACTCTTACGGAGTGACGGACTATAACCGCGTCAAACCAGCCGGTTCTTCTGGGTCTTCCCGTTGTGGTGCCGAATTCGCCGCCCTTATTTCGGATGATGTCGCCCGTACCGTCGTTAAGCTCCGTGGGAAAAGGTCCCTTGCCTACGCGCGTTGTATAGGCTTTTGCCACGCCGATTATATCGCTTATCATCATGGGGCCTACTCCGGTGCCCACACATACTCCCGCCGAAAGCGGGTGAGAGCTTGTAACATAAGGGTAGGTCCCGAAGTCTATGTCAAGGAGAGTGGCCTGCGCACCTTCAAACATTATGGTTTTGCCCTCCTTGTGGGCATTGTACACAATAATGGAAACATCGTCCACATATTTTGCGATACGCTTTCCGTATTCGGCGTATTCCTTTATTACCGACTCTATATCTATGGGTTCGCCGCCGTACACCTGAGTAATGATCATATTTTTCAGCTTACCGGTGGTACGCGCCTTTTCCGCGAATATTTCGGGATGAATCAGATCATAAACTCTTATGCCGCAGCGCTCGTATTTATCCATATAAGCGGGACCGATACCTCTTTTTGTGGTGCCTATATCGGATCCTCCCCTGAATTTTTCCGACAGCCCGTCCAGTTCAATATGCCACGGCATAGTAACGTGAGCGCGGGGATCTATCCTGAGATTATCAAAAGTAATTCCTCTTGAGCTCAGCTCGTTAAGCTCCCCCGCCAGATCCTTAGGATCAAGCACCACTCCGGCGCCTATAAGACACAAGGTGTCCTTATAAAGTATACCTGAAGGGATCAGATGAAGCTTATAGGTTTGTCCGCCGCTTACTACGGTATGCCCCGCGTTGTTGCCGCCCTGTGACCGTACCACTACATCGGCGCGGGAAGCGATTATGTCTATTATTTTTCCTTTGCCTTCATCGCCCCACTGCGTACCTACTACAATGCTTGCCGACATGAAAATATCAATCCTTTCTTTTTATGCTACATTCATTATACCAAAATCGAAGTTCAAATGCAATAGTGAAATCGGGTTAAATTTTAGTTTGGGAAAAAATATTTTTAAATAAACACAAAACTTGCGTTTCAATTCGTCAGATTGCATAAATTTTGAGGGGTATGATTGGGCAATTCAGTATTTTAAAAATTTATACCACTTAAAGTGATATAATAAAATATGAATTGTTTAAAAATAATGTTTTTGGTGTAATGTAATTAAAAAAATAAATATAACATTTCATAATCTGAAACCTGCCTAAAATTTTTACAATTTTACTTGAAATTTTGGCATTTTTGTGTTATACTCATATCTAAGATATATTTTTATAAAAAATTTTCTCAGTTAATCGGTCAAAGGACAGAAAACGCATTGTAAAGCCGAGAAAGCGTCATGATCTTCTTAAAAGACGTTCGCTTTTATCAGCGCTTTATTTTTAGGCAGCCGCTGAAAGCCGCAGTCTGACGGTAAAACGATTACACTGTGAAAATAATGTGAAAAATAAAAAACCTGTCAATTTATACTGTCTGTAATACTTTGAAGGAACAATAAAATGAAACATAAGAAAAAAATTGCATTTATATTAACGGCGGTTTTAATTTTTTCCTTGTCTGCCTGCTCTTCGGAACCGATTCCGGAGATCACACCGGATACAAGCGGAAGCGAAGCCCCTAAAAGCAGCTTTGCGGAGCCTGCTGCCGCTTCGATAGACGAATCTGCGGAAACCGGTACGATTACCTGGCTGGTTTACGAGGATCTGCTCAGCGAAATGTCGGAAATGGTAAATTTGTTTGAAACCCGTTACGGCGGCTCTATTGAGCAGCAGATGACCGGCTCCGGTTCGGCGTACTTCGATAAATTGGGCTCCCTTATAGCGATAGGCGATTCTCCCGATATTGTACGGTATGAGTGGCGCTCGTTTCCCCATGGAATGAGTTACAATATGTACACTCCGCTGGACAGCTACATCGATCTTGACTCCGAACTGTGGAATGGCGTAAAAGACGCGGCGGAACAGTTTGTTTACAACGGCCGTCATTATTATGCGCCAAATTCGCTGGACACAAATTTTGCTCTTAACTATAACAATCGGGTGCTTGAAGAAAACGGCATGCGCGATCCGATGGAGCTTCTCAAAAACGGCGAATGGACATGGACAGCTTTTGAGGATATGCTGAAGCAGTGGGTGGATCTGGATCCCGCGCATATCGGGTATAACGGCGTAGGCGGAATGATATTCGTTATGACAACAGGTACAAAAACCATTGATATTACCGACGGCAATATTGTGAACAATCTTAAAAGCGAAAATGTGAACCGCTGTATGCTTTGGCTTGAAAATATGAGAAAACAAGGCCTTTTGGGCGCAAGCGCCGATCAGCAGGCACAAGGTGCGGTAAGCGGATACGTTGACCCCGGTCAGGCGTTTTTGGACGGCAATCTTTTATTCCTCGGAATGAACCCAACCTGGGCTTACGGAGCGTCTAAAGAGTCATTGGACAAAGCGGGGCTTGAAAACGAGATGAAATTTGTCCCCTTCCCCAAAGACGAAAAGGCGGATAAGTATTATCAGGGAAGCAATACCGTGGGATTTATGATACCGGCGGGCGCTCCCAACATAAAAGGAGCATTGGACTGGATAACGCTTAACAGGATCGAGGAAACGGACGAAGAAAATATTGCCGGAGCCAAAGCGAAGGCGGTAAGCGATGTTAAGGGATACTACCCGAAATGCGCCAACGCCGGTTGTAACGACACCTCTTCAAGCCGCGACGACAAGGGAAGGCACATTTTTACCGATGAGGAGAACGCGTCGGGAATGTCGGTCTGTCCCTCCTGCGGCGAAGCCAGAAGAGAAAAATATAAGGTGGTATGGAGCGAGGAGCAGTATGATCTGTATACCGAGATGAAAAGTACAGAGGGAAGATTCACATTGCTTTTCGATAATGTATACGGATTTAACGACGACGTTTCCAATTTGCTCATAGGTACGGGAAGTCTTCTTGACGCCCCTGTTTTTGAGGACGGGAGCTATACCAATCTTGTGGATACGCTTTATAACAGCGTTGAAAGCTATATAGATTTTTACAGGAACTTAATGAAAAGCGGCGGCGGCACCGTTACCGCTTCGGCGGAGGAGGTTCCCGCCAATTAGGGCGTATCTGAAAACTAAGCAATTTTGTACAATTTCGCTGAAAGCGTCCGCAGTTAGCAGAAATTGCGGCTTTTCAGACAGCCCATAGTGTATTTTCATACAAACAAGCGTTTTTAGACAATTATCGTATATTGATTTTATTTTATAATGCTCTGACAGTATGTATCTGCTTAGCGGCAGTTATATAAAACAAAATTCAAAGATGCAATAAACTTTAAGGAGGAAAATGATGAAGAAAATCAGAAAGCCGTTAGCTGTCTTAACGGCCGCAGCTATTACCCTCAGCCTTGCGGGCTGCGCCGGTGGAAATGACAACAACAGCGGAAACGGCGGCGGAGACAAAACCACCACTACCACCACTAAGGCGCCCGAACAAAGCTTTGCCGAAGCCACAGCGGCGCCCGTTGATGAAACCGCGGAAACAGGTACGATTACATGGCTTATGTATGAAGACCTGCTCACCAATAATGCGGAAATGGTTGCTCTTTTTGAGAGCAGATACGGCGGAAGCATTGAACAGAGAGTTACGGGAAGCGGCGACGAATATTTTGAAACTCTCGGTACGCTTATCGCTACGGGCGATTCTCCCGATATCGTGCGCTATGAGTGGAGATCCTTCCCTCATGCCATGAGCTATAATATGTACACACCGCTGGACAGCTATATTGACCTTGATTCCGACCTTTGGAAAGGCGTCAAAGAGATAGCCGAACAGTTTGTTTATAACGGAAAGCACTATTATGTTCCTTATCAGTATAAAACCAACTTTGCACTCAACTACAACAACCGCGTGCTTGAGGAAAACGGTATCACCGATCCCATGAAGATGGTGAAGGATAACACATGGACATGGAAGTCCTTTGAAGAGCTGCTGAAAAAATGGGTGGATATGGATCCCAACCATATCGGCTACAACGGAGTTGGCGGCATGATCTTCGTTCTGACCACCGGCACAAAGGTTATCGACGTTCAGGGAAATGAGATCATAAACAACTTAAAATCCGAAAAAATTACCCGCTGCATGAGCTGGCTGGAAAATATGAGAAAGAACGGTTTGTTGGGCGCAAGCGCCGATCAGCAGGCTAACGGAGCTTCAAACGGCTATGTTGACCCGGGTCAGGCTTTTGTTGACGGAAACCTGCTGTTCCTGGGAATGGATCCTTCATGGACTTACCCTGCGGCCAAGGAAGCTCTTGATAAAGCGGGACTTGAAAACGAAATGAAGTTCGTTCCCTACCCCCGCGACGATCTTTCCGACACCTATTACCACGGCGTTGACACCTACGGCTATCTTATCCCCTCCGGCGCGTCCAATGTAAAGGGAGCGCTTGACTGGATCGAGCTTAACCGCGTCGAGGAAACCGACGAGGAGAATATCGCAAAGGCCAAGGCCGACGCTTTGGATGATTCCATTACCTACTACCCTAAATGCGCCAACGCGGACTGCGGCGACACTTCCGACAGCCGTGACGACAAGAACAGACACATCTTTACAGATGAAGAAAACGAATCCGGCGTTGACACCTGTCCTTCCTGCGGCACCGCAAGAAGAGAAAAATATAAGGTAGTATGGTCTGAGGAACAGTATGATTTGTGGATGGAGCTTAAGGGAGCCGAGGGTTCAAGATTTGAGCTTCTCTTCGATCATTGCTACGGTTTCAGCAACGATGTTTCCAATTTGTTCCAGACAGGCGACGAGCCTTTGCTTGACGGCCCCGTATTCGGCGATATGAGCTATACCGCTCTTATTGAATCCAAATTTGCCGTAGTTGAAGGCTATCTCGACACTTACCGCGATATTCTTGCAAGGAATGCGGCGGGCGAAGTTGTAACCTCCGCTGCCGAGGAAAGTCCCGCGGCTTAAACTGCAATATTTGTTTATATGCTAAAAACCACCGCTATTGGCGGTGGTTTTTAGCATTTAATTATATTAAAAAAATCGATTATGCCTCAAAATTCCATAAGTATCCGCTGTCAGTCTTTTCCTCAACCTCGGTCACGTTCTTCCAACTGAACGCCTTAAGCTTTTCAAGCATTTCCTTGGCTGAATTCGCACTAACAACAGCCTTTTTCTTAACACTGTACTTAGAGCCTTTATCATTTCTGTTCTGATAAGTTCTCTTCTTAGCTGCCGCTTCCGCCTTCTCATTTCCCTCTTTAACTGTTCTTTCAAGATCAGCGAACAGGGTCATCTTTCCGTCGCTGTCAAAGGAAACGCCGATTTTGGAGATATCACCCCTTACAAGGGCGTTTTTATCCGCGCTTGTAAATCCGAATTGTGCGTTTATCTGCTCCGACATACGCATAGCGCCGTCAATGGAATCAAGCTTTTCCTTCATGTACCCCTTGTCATCAGCCATTTTTTCAAGCTCATCGGGAGTAAGCAGCACCGAAAATTCACTTGAACTGTCGGAAAGTATATCTTTAGCTTCTTCCGCGCTTTTGAAATTCTGTACGATAAAAGAGGTGTTTTCTCCGTACTTGGCAACAAGCGCGTCCAAAACCGACTGAGCCTTTTTGGAAAGCTTGGCGGTCTGAGCGGTATCTTCTTTTTCGGTTTTATCGGTCTTATCCTGTCTGAAAATGCTTTCGGCGTCAGACTCGTTCTGCTTCCTGTAGCTGTATGCCTTTCTTCCTGCGTAGCCGCTGTAACGGCTGGTTGAAAAACTGTTGTTTATGGGATTCATGATGATCATTCCTTTCGGTTTTTTATCCTTATTTATTGTATCGGCATTTTTTATAAAAACTTTAGCAATTTTTTTAATTTTCTTTTGGGGGCATTGACTCGGTTTCATTTATGCCCTTTCCGTTTAAATTCTTAAACATCCTGTAAAGGGTTATCACCGCCGCCGCTGCCAATACCAGCTCCGAAGTAAGCTGAGCGTAAGCAAGTCCGTAAAGCGGGGACAGATAATTCAGCACAATAAGCGCGGGAATTTCCAGAACTATTTTTCTGAGCAAAGCGAAAACCAGCGATTTTTTCCCCATACCGCAGGCTTGAAATACGTTAACCGCAAGAAAATCCATACAAAGGAAAGGAAGTCCGAGACACATACCGTGAAGGAAGGCGCTTCCGTACCCTACTACCGCTTCATTGTCCATAAACATTCTTATAACGCTTCCCGAAAAAATAAAAAGGAAAGAGGACATTATAATAAGAAAACCTTCGGAAAGCTTTGCGGTAAAAACGACGCTCTTTTTCATACGTTTATGATTGCCGCTTGAATAGTTATAGCTGATAAGCGGCATAACGCCCTGGGAAAATCCCCATGAAATATTCATAGGCACCATATTGACCTTATAGGCGATTCCCATAGCCGCCACCGCGTCGGGTCCGAAAGCGGACGTGAAATTGTTAAGCACCGTCATTCCGGTAACATTAAGAAGGTTTTGTATCGAAGCGGGAATACCCACCGCGCACACGCCGAGCACAATATTTTTGCGGGGTCTGAACTTTTTAGGATGGATACAAACATAGGTTTTCCCTCTCCTGATAAACAAAAGCACAAAGAAATACCCGCAGGCAAAGCAGTTGGAAATAAAGGTTGCCAGTCCCGCGCCGGCCGATCCCATATTCAAGCCCCAAGGCAGAACAAACAGGGGATCCAATATCATATTTAAAACACAGCCGCTCATGGTGCCTATGCTTGCGTGCAGGGTAGCGCCCTCGGCTCTTACGAGATACGCCATAACCACATTCAGAATAGCCGGAGCCGCTCCGAACGAAACCGTCCACTTAAGATATTCACCCGTAGCGAAGGCCGTGTCCGCGTCCGCGCCCAACATATTCAGGAAAAAGCCGCTTAAAACCGAATAGATAAGGGAAAACGCCAATCCGCTTATAAGGGCGCAGTAAAACCCGAATGCGGAGCTTTTGCTGACCGTTTCAATGTCCTTCGCCCCCAAAGCGCGGCTCATCATACTTGAACTTCCCACGCCGAAAAGATTGTTTATTGCGTTGAAAGCAAGAAGTATCGGCGCGGCAAGGGTAACGGCGGAATTCTGAATAGGATCGTTCAGCATACCCACAAAATAAGTGTCCGCCAAGTTATAAATAACCATAACCAGCGCGCTTATAACGGTAGGCACCGCCAATGTCAGCACCGATCTCGGAACCGAAGCTTCTTCAAAAAGATATTGTTTTCCCTTGT
>CANDLP010000067.1 GCA_947385505.1 uncultured Clostridia bacterium | reverse complement strand
GTGAGTGTCCAGATAAAGCTGAAGATCCTGCATATAGAATGAGGCTTCGTTTACCGCTTGAAGGAGCTGGCGTCCGTTAAGGTTATTTTCCACCGTAAAGCCCCCTTTCGTATTCGTTTACTGTAATGTTAAGCTCCGGAAATATTGTTCCCACCGCCAAAGCCTTTTGTGGAGAAAAAACCTTGCCTATGCACAGCTGCATAGGTACATAGGAGTAGCCCAACGGAGCGTCCGGACAAAAATTTGCGCATTTTGTATCGGGACATTTCTGCCATTGTGTCTGCATTTATGTTCATTCCTTTCCTGTTTATATTGGTATATAGACAGCTTATATTTTTGTTATGCCGCCTGATTTATTTTATGCGGCGAGGAAAAATTTGTTAATTTATACAAATAATCATTTCAACGCGGGATAAAATCAGGCTTGAAATGGTTATTGCACCCGGAATACTATCAACCGATTAAAATCCGTTTTTCCGAATTTTAATCAGCTAATATTATTACAGTTACATAAACATTATTTGAAATCTACTGTTAAAATTATTGTACAAAATAAATTAAGAGCGTATTCATATAAAATCCGCATTCTGATTTTATATGAATACGCTCTTAATTTATAATTCTTATCTATCTTCCGTTTATATAAATTTTTATAAAAGGCAATATGCTTAAAGCTTTTTTCCCCTTTCCTTAATTATACACGCCATTTCGCCCACATTTTTCATACCGGAAACCTCGCCCATTGTGAACCTTACTCCGAATTCGCTTTCTACCGCGTCAATCAGTGTAATATGATTAAGACTGTCCCAGTCCTCAATGTCCTCAGCCGTGGTGCTCTCATCAATTTCTATGCTGTCATCATCAAAAAAGTCTTTAAATAAATCGTTAAGCCTTTCGTATATTTGTTCCATTTTTTCGCTTCCCTTCTTTTTTATTTTATTTTAGCACATTTAACATGGATTGTAAAGATGTCTTTGTTTAAATTATAAAAAACTTTTTTAAGTGGGTACATATAAGAAAAGCTTATATTGATTTTATGTGAACACGCGGAAAACTTTAAGAAAATATTCTTAAAAAACCGAAATCTTGTTTCATAATTAAGATTGCAGTCTTTTATACTGAAAAACATTCTACAAGGCATAAATTACAGCAGTGCCTAAACCTATTGATTTGATACATTCTCAAAAAGATTTAAACCAATATAATAAAAGTTGCATATAAATATAAAGCTTTTATCCTTCTTCACCGAAGCCAAAATTATGTAAGCTTTTATACGCTTTTTTAAAATCCCCCAAAGTAGAAACGTTTATCCACACACCCTTATTGATCCCATCAGAAATATATGTATCAATATATTTCAAGTCGTCGGAAATTTGCAAATAGTTGGTACTGATTTTATTGATTTTGGTTTCGCCGCGTTTTACTAAAACGGTTCTTATTCCATGGCACTGGTCCCCGAAAAACGGACACTGAAAAATGACTGCCCCCAAAAAACAAACAGGGATAAACGAACCTAAAAATGGCAATAATAAATCCGAAAATAAAAATTCAGAGGATTAATATGTGGTCGATTGAGCGCGTGAACACGCAATAAAAACGCACTATTTTGGCGGTTGGACATATGGGGAAATCAGCAAGGAAATGAATTTTTCCCGCGAGACGATAAAAACATGGTGTCGGAGATATCGGGAAGCAAACGGTGTTCCGACTTTATCCGACGGTGATGTAAAAATCAAAAGATCATATAAACCGCGCAAAAAATCTGATGATAAAATTTGCGATGAGCGAATAGCTCAGCTTGAAATGGAGGTAGAGCTTCTCAGAAATTTTCTTTTAATGGACGAGAGGGGGCAAAAGCGGGACTGATATATCGTATAATAAAACGCTATGAGGGTAAGTACAGTGTAAAGAAAATGTGCGAATTTTACCATGTTTCGCGCAGCGGCTATTACAGCTGGAAAAAACGCGATCCTGCTACATCAAAGGATATTGAGTTGGTAGAATTAATCAATGAATGCCACGCTGCACATAAGCGTCGTTATGGATACCGCAGAGTCAAGCTGTGGCTTGAGCGTGAAAAAAGTATATGTGTCAATCATAAGCGAATTCTGCGAATAATGAATAAATATAATTTATTATCCGTAATCAGAAGAAAAAATTTGTATAAGTTCAGACTTAACGGCAATTTGGTTTATGCCAATATTTTAAATCGTAACTTTCATGTAGATATGCCGAACTGCAAATGGGTAACGGATATTTCATACATTATCACACCGGAAGGTATACTGTTTTTGTCGGCAATACGTGATTTATATGACAATTATGTTGTTGCATACAAGATGTCAACACGACAGGAATATGCGCTTGTAAGCGAAACAATACGGGCTGCTCTTAATCTTGAAAAACCTAAACAAAAAATTATTCTGAATAGTGATGGCGGAGGACAATATCGCTCATTCGGTTACCACGACGATACAAATGCCGGTGACATTACTCCGTCAATGTCAAGACCCGGGACTCCGGGAGATAATGCTGTGGCCGAAAATTTCTTTTCAATTTTCAAGACTGAATGTATTCACATGGAAAAGCCGAAAACAATTTCCGGCGCAAGAGAATTAACTGAACTGTTCATAAATTATTAAAATTACAATATACTTCAGCTGACAGGAAAAACTCCATACGAAACACGACGTGAATGGTTTGATACACATAAAATTAAAATTGGGGCTCTGCCCCATACAGGGGAACTTAAGAAAACTAATAAATTATGAGAGAAAATAGATTGTATTCAGAAATATTGGAACCTAAATGATTAAACAACTCATCATGGGTAAAAAACTGTGAAAATAATAAGGATTAATTTAAAAAATACAACTTTCTATGATTTTTAATAGGTATTTTTTCTTTTCTCTTCTTTTTAACGCTTGGAGAACTGAGGTCACGTCTTGCAGCCTTCAAACCATACTTCTTTAAAATATAGCTGTTTTTCTTTCGTTTTCTCTTTAATTTTCTACTTTACACTCTTTTTGCGTTTGCTGTTTCAAAAAAAGGTGGCTGTGATATCAAACTCATTTGACATGTGTTCATCACATCAGGTCAAAAAAGGTTTAATATATATTATCTTATAAAAGGCAGCAGTACGGCAAAAGCGTTTTCAGCCCGTTTCCTATGCTGTATATCCATTTTCTCCAACTGTTCAAACAAGCTTACGCCGTACTCCGTTTTTTCTCCAAACAAAATATAGTCCGCCGAAAGGTCCATAGCTTCTATAACATTTACAAGAGTTTCAAGGGACATAGCTTTTAAACCTCTTTCTATCTCATAGATATAGTGAGAAGATACATTTATCATTTCCGCCAGCTGTTCCTGCGACAACCCTCGTTTTTTGCGCTCCGCTTTTATTCTGAATCCGATTTCGGTCAAATCCATATTTGTAACCGCCTTGTAAAAATTAATTGTTTATACATATTATATAGCTAAGAGCAATAAAATAATACTATTTCTCAGCTATATTTATTGGTATAATTAAAGAGGAAATTATACACAATATATCAAAGGAGTTACATTTATTATGGAAAACAAAAGAACAGCGGTAAGTTTTGCACTCGCTTTAACAGTATTGATAGGCTTGTTATTAATATTCGCCTGCAGTGAAAATATGCCGATTCGGGATAATACATCTGAAACTTCAATAAGCAGTGAGGCAGAGTCCGTTTTTCCGCAGTTAACTTTACCGTCTTATTTAACATGAAGTACTGAAGAGGAAACGTCGGATACAGTTAAAGATACAGAAGAAACGACAACGGAGGAAGAACAGCCGATTGACGAGTCGTTGTTTGAATATTATAATTTGCTTAATGAGGAGTATGAAAAAAATTATCAAGATCAATTAATAGCCAATTGCGGTATTTATGCAGACGGGAAAGTGTTAATTTGTTGTCGTGGTTTTAATTATGAATTTGATAAATATTTTTATGTGTATATGATGTTGATTCAAAAACAATGGAAAACACATATGAAATGAAGGGATACTCCAATTATTACAAAAACGGATTTATATATTCTATATCATCATATGGACGTCATATTTGCATATATGATATTAAAGGAAACCTAATAAATGATACAGATTTACATGATTCCCAAACGTTGGATTCTATTTATTTTTCAGATGAGGGAACAATATTTTTAAAGACAAGTGACTATTATTATATTTTATCCGATGATTTACAGACAGAAACAGAGACTCCTAAGCCTCAAATTACGGTCGAACACGGATTTAAAAGGATATACCAGAATATGATTTTATTGTCCGTTATAAAAATAAGCTGTATGTGCATGCGAGATATTACACAAAATCATACATTTATTGTTTGGACACGGATAATTTAACTTGGTCAAAGGTAAAAGCGGAAAAAGACGGAGTTACATTAGAATCGTTCATATACTCTTTTTCCAATTATTTTAAAAGTTTTGGAAAATACTTATTGATAAATAAAGCAGTATATGATATGGAAAAAGACGAAATAATAGCTGTTACGGCTTCCCCATACTTTGCTTTAACATATAAAGGCGGTAAACCGCTTGTTGGTTTTGATAAAACCTTTAACCTTGAGGGAGACGAGGGGAATTTTTATAATGTGAAATATACTTCCGATGGATCCGCGAGTGTTATTGAGGACACACACAATAAACCATTCAATTACACTAATAATCATGATAGTTGGATTTTGTTAATAGATGATAAATATTATGTTTATAACGATGAATACGGTTATTTTCTTCGAACATATGAAAAAGGAGAAGAGGGTGAGGAAGTAATTTTATTAAAGGAAGATATACATTCTTAATATATCACAGATTTTTACAAGGAAGTGAGTTTGGGATGAAATACCAACAATACTGCGGTAAAGAAAAAATCAACCTATAAGTCAGGTGAGTAACGATCTATATAGAAGCAAGCGAAACAGTGCTTCGGGTGTAGAAAAGAGCTTTATTTTTAATGCCCGAAGCATTGCTTCGCTTGCTTCTGTGTTTGTATTTACGCACCAAATTTATAGGTCAATTTTTCGTTTGTATGCAGCAGTGGGGCTTTGCCGCAGACCCCGCTTCCTTTTTGGATCCCAAAAAGGAAGCGAAAAAAGAATCGCGCGGCTTCGCCGCTTTTTTCAGCCCTGTATATACGTCAATTTAAGTATTATTCACAAAAAAATTCCACCAAACACATTACCAAGCGTTTCTCTTCATTCAAATCAAAACATTGCCCTCTAACGGCTTTGTTCATCTCAAACTCGAAGAAATCTCGGTTTTATGTCGGTGGAATTCATTGTTGTTTAAATCAAGTAATATTACTCGTTGATCTTTGTAACAACGCCGGAGCCTACGGTCTTGCCGCCTTCACGAATAGCGAAACGGAGACCTTCTTCGATAGCTACGGGGGTTATAAGTTCAACGTCCATCTGAACGTTGTCGCCGGGCATGCACATTTCCTTGTCTGCGGGAAGAGTGATAACGCCGGTAACGTCAGTGGTTCTGAAGAAAAACTGAGGTCTGTAGTTGCTGAAGAAGGGCTTATGACGGCCGCCCTCGTCCTTCTTAAGAACGTAAACCTGTCCGCTGAACTTGGTGTGGGGGTGAATCGAACCGGGCTTGCAAAGTACCTGTCCGCGCTCGATATCGGTTCTCTGGATACCACGGAGCAGAGCGCCGATGTTGTCGCCCGCTTCAGCGTAATCGAGGAGCTTGTGGAACATTTCGATACCGGTAACAACGGTGCTCTTGGGCTCGTCGCAGAGACCGGTGATCTCGATAGCGTCGTTCATCTTAAGAACGCCTCTCTCTACACGTCCTGTAGCAACGGTACCGCGTCCGGTAATGGTCATGGTGTCCTCAACAGGCATGAGGAAAGGAAGATCAGCCTTACGATCGGGAGTGGGAATGTATTCATCAACAGCCTTCATAAGCTCAACGATGCAGGCATATTCGGGAGCGTTGATATCCTGGCTTGCGCAGTCGAGAGCAACCTTAGCGGAGCCTCTGATTACGGGGATATCGTCGCCGGGGAAGTCATGGTTGTTAAGAATGTCTCTGATGTCCATCTCAACAAGGTCAAGCAGCTCGGGATCGTCAACGTCGTCACACTTGTTAATGAATACTACCATAGCGGGAACGCCTACCTGGTGAGCCAGAAGGATGTGCTCCTTGGTCTGAGCCATAGGACCGTCGGTACCGGCAACAACGAGGATAGCGCCGTCCATCTGAGCAGCACCGGTGATCATGTTCTTAATATAGTCGGCGTGACCGGGGCAGTCAACGTGAGCGTAGTGACGCGCGTCGGTCTCGTACTCAACGTGAGCGGTGTTGATTGTGATACCGCGCTCTCTTTCTTCGGGAGCCTTGTCGATCATATCGTATGCTTCAAACTGAGCGTAGCCCTTAAGGGAGAGCACCTTGGTGATAGCGGCGGTAAGAGTGGTCTTGCCGTGGTCAACGTGTCCGATGGTGCCGATGTTAACGTGGGGCTTGTTACGTTCAAACTTTTGTTTAGCCATTTGAATTATTCCTCCTAAAATATTTTGAAAATTGCATTATAGCTTAATTTTAATTTTACCAAATTTTTTTGTAAATTACAAGTGTTTTTTGTAAAATTCCCAAAAAAATTTATTTTTTCAGGCAATTCGGGATTATTCCTTGCCTCTGCTCTTCATTATTCCTTCGGCGATGTTCTTGGGAACCTGTACGTAGCTGTGGGGTTCCATTACATACTGTCCTCTTCCCTGAGTCTTTGAACGCAGATCGTTGGAGTAGCCGAACATTTCCGACAGGGGAACCAAAGCTTCTATCTGCTTGGCGCCGTTTCTGTCCTCAAAGCCCTGAACAAGTCCGCGTCTTGAGTTAAGGTCGCCGATAACGTCGCCCATATAATCTTCGGGAACGATAACAACTACCTTCATGATAGGTTCAAGGATAACGGGGTTCGCCTTGCGGCAAGCTTCCTTGATAGCCATGGAGCCGGCGATCTTGAACGCCATTTCCGAAGAGTCGACTTCATGGTAAGAACCGTCGTAAAGAGTTACCTTAAGGTCAACGGTAGGGAAGCCGGCAAGTACGCCCGCCTGCATAGCACCCTGAATACCCGCGTCAACGGCGGGAATATATTCCTTGGGAACAGAGCCGCCCACTACCTCGTTAATAAACTCGTAGCCCTTGCCGCTCTCGTTAGGTTCAACACGGAGCTTAACATGACCGTACTGACCTTTACCGCCCGACTGACGGGCATACTTGGTGTCAACCTCGGTGTTGGAAGTAATGGTTTCCTTATAAGCAACCTGAGGTGCGCCTACATTGGCTTCAACCTTAAACTCACGAAGAAGTCTGTCTACAATGATTTCAAGGTGAAGTTCGCCCATGCCCGCGATAATGGTCTGACCCGTTTCCTCGTCCGTCCATGTTTTAAAGGTGGGGTCTTCTTCGGCAAGCTTGGCAAGAGCAAGCGCCATTTTTTCCTGACCCGCTTTAGTCTTAGGCTCGATAGCCAGATCGATAACGGGATCAGGGAATTCCATTGATTCGAGAATTACGGGATGAGCTTCGTCACAGAGGGTATCACCTGTGGTGGTGTTCTTAAGACCTACCGCCGCCGCGATATCGCCGCAGTAGCAAACCTCAAGATCCTGTCTGTGGTTGGCGTGCATCTGAAGGATACGTCCCATACGCTCCTTTTTGCCCTTGGTGGCGTTGAGCACGGAAGAACCCGCCTCTACTACGCCGGAGTAAACTCTGAAGAAGCAGAGCTTTCCTACGAAGGGGTCTGTTGCGATCTTAAACGCCAGAGCGGAGAAGGGCTCGCTATCGCCCGCTTTTCTGTCGGTTTCCTCGCCTGAATCGGGATCTGTACCCTTTATGGCGGGAATATCGAGAGGGGAGGGCATATAGTCAACAACCGCGTCAAGCAGCTTCTGAACGCCCTTGTTCTTATAGGAAGTACCGCAGATAACGGGTACTATCTGATTGTTTATAGTGCCGATTCGAAGACATCTCTTGATTTCCTCTACGGTGATCTCTTCACCTTCAAGGTATTTGTTCATTATCTCTTCGTCCTGCTCGGCAATTGCTTCCAAAAGCTGATCTCTGTACTTGGAAGCCAATTCCTTCATATCATCGGGAATCTCTTCAACTCTCATATCCTTGCCCAGATCATCATAATAAATGTCGGCGTTCATTTCAACGAGGTCGATAATCCCTCTGAATGTGTCTTCCGCTCCGATAGGCAGCTGAATGGGAACCGCGTTGGTTTTAAGGCGATCCTTCATCATCTGTACTACGTTGAAGAAGTCGGCGCCCATAATGTCCATCTTGTTAACATAAGCCATTCTGGGAACCTGATACTTGTCCGCCTGACGCCAAACCGTTTCCGACTGGGGCTCAACGCCGCCTTTAGCGCAGAATACGGTTACCGAACCGTCAAGCACTCTCAGTGAACGCTCTACCTCAACGGTAAAGTCCACGTGACCCGGAGTATCTATAATATTGATTCTATGCTTGTTCCAGTATGCAGTGGTAGCGGCGGAGGTAATTGTGATACCTCTCTCCTGCTCCTGCTCCATCCAGTCCATTGTCGCAGAGCCTTCGTGAGTTTCGCCTATTTTATGGTTGATACCGGTGTAAAACAGGATACGCTCGGTGGTTGTGGTCTTGCCTGCGTCAATATGCGCCATGATACCGATATTGCGGGTCATTTCGAGAGTTACGTCTCTTGCCATATATATGACCTTCCTTTCTTTGAAGGATACGGCGCCGCGGTTAAACCGACGCCTTCCGTTCGGAAATAGTGTTTACGCCTTTCCGAACATTTATCCTTGCAATTACCACTTATAGTGAGCGAACGCCTTATTGGCTTCCGCCATTCTGTGGGTATCATCACGCTTCTTGCATGACGCGCCCTGTCCGTTAAGCGCGTCTAAGATCTCGTTGGCGAGTCTTTCTTTCATTGTTTTTTCATTGCGTTTTCTGCTGAACATAGTGAGCCATCTGAGACCCAATGTTCTGCGTCTGTCGGGGCGAACCTCCATAGGAACCTGATAGGTTGAACCGCCCACACGGCGAGCCTTAACTTCAAGCTG
>CANDLP010000066.1 GCA_947385505.1 uncultured Clostridia bacterium | reverse complement strand
GGAATAGGCGTATACGCCGCAAATTCCTACAACGAAACGTATCAGACGCAGGAGAATGATACTGTAAAAACCGAAAAAGACAGTACAAATACCGAAAAAAGCGCCAATAAAAACCTTAAGGACGAAACCGTATACGTTTTAGCGTCGGCAGACGGTTCCGCAGAAAAAATTATCGTCAGCGACTGGCTGAAAAACAGCTTAAACAGCGATGAGATTTACGACAGCACCGAACTCGGCGATATTGTTAACATAAAGGGCGGTGAAACGCTTACTGACGGCAAATGGAACGCAAACGGGGATATATACTACACAGGTACGCTTCAAAAGAATCTTCCGGTTGAGATAGACGTTTCCTATACCTTGAACGGAAAAACTGTTTCATCCGAAGAAATAAAGGGCAAAAACGGCATTGTTTCCGTAAGATACACTTTTAGGAACAACCAAAAGGAAACAGTTGTAACAGAGGGAGAAACAAAGGAAATGTACGTCCCCTTTGCGGTACTCACGGGAGTTATACTGGATAACGATAATTTCAGAAATGTTGAAGTAATCAACGGCAAAATGCTTAACGACGGCGACAGGACGGTAATAGCAGGGTACGCTCTCCCCGGTATGCAGGAAAACCTTGGGATAGATAAGGAAAAGCTTGAAATTCCCGATTATTTTGAAATTACAGCTGAGGTCAGCAACTTTGAACTTGCGGAAACCGTTACAGTAATAACAAATGAGCCGTTTAACGATATTGATGTAAGCAATAAAGCCGATTTAAGCGGACTTGATTCGCTGGATGAGCTTACCGGCGCGGTGAACCGACTTTGCGACGGCTCAGATGAACTGTATGACGGATTGTCCGAGCTGCTGGAAAAATCGGGAGTACTTATTGATGGCATTGACAAGCTGGCAGAGGGAGCCGAGGCGCTTAAAAACGGCGTTTCCGACCTGGCGGACGGTTCCGTTCGGCTTAAGGACGGTACCGACGAACTGGTACAGGGTCTTAATACCCTGAAGGAAAACAGTGCGGCTTTGAATGCAGGCTCAAGACAGGTGTTTGATACGTTATTAAAAATGGCGAACACAGAGCTTAAGGCGGCGGGGCTTGATGTTCCGTATCTTACGGCGGAGAATTACTCCGAGGTTTTAAAAGGCGTTCTTAATAATCTTGACGAAAGCAATGTAACGGCAATGGCAAGACGGCAGGTTGAGCAGGCCGTCAGAGCAAGGGAAAACGAAATCATGGCGGCAGTTGAGGAGGCTGTAAAAGCAGAAGTAACGCCTAAGGTGGAAGCGGCAATAAAAGAAAATATTACGGCAAAGGTTTTATCGTCATTGGGACTTACTTCGGAAAGTTATGAGCAGGGAATCAGGGCGGGTGTTATTTCCGCCGAACAGCAGGCGCAGATCAATGCGGCGATAGAAGAGCAGATGATGTCCGACACGGCGCGGGAAACAGTTGCCCGCAGTCTTAGCGCACAGATGCAGTCTGACGAAGTCAAGAGCATTGTTTCCGCAAAAACAGAGGAACAGATCGAACTGATGATCGATGAAAATATGAAGTCCGACGAGGTTATGAGCAAGATAAACGCCGCAGATTCGGGTAGGGCAAGCATTGAAGGTCTTTTGGCACAGCTTGACAGCTATAACGAATTTTACACAGGTCTCAATGCGTATACCGCCGGTGTGGATCTGGCGGCAGCGGGCGCGGATCAGCTCAAAGACGGCGTATCAGCGCTGAACGGCGGCGCACTGCAGCTAAGCGGCGGTACGGCGCAGCTTTACGAAGGGATTATGACCCTTAAGGACAGCGCTCCAGCCTTGATTGACGGAATTACTCAGCTTCGTAATGGCTCCAAGGAACTGTCCGACGGTATGAACAGATTTAAGGACGAGGGTGTTCAAAAGATAATTAACGCAGTGGACGGCGATCTTAAGGGATTTCTGGACAACATTGAAGCAACCAAAACCGCTTCGGAAAAATACAATACCTTTTCCGGACTTCATGAGAGCATGGACGGACAGGTAAAGTTCGTTTACAGAACGGCGGGTATTAAGTAATTTCTATGGTATTTTTTGAATAGCAAATTAGTGATTTTCTTTACCGAAAAATCAAGAAAGCCGAATAACGGAAAACCCCATACACTTTGAAAGGTGTGTGGGGTATTTTATTTGAGTCTGTTTTTTAATTATTTAGATATTACAGCTTTTCTTTAACAAGCTTCAATAATTTTCTTTTTTCACTGTCGGTTATCCATTCGGTTAGCCGCGCCGCGGCAATCGGCAATATCCACCGTTCCGTCTCGTATCTTTTTATTCCTGTTAATTTTTTATACTCTTTAAAATAAATATTTCCGATAAGCTTTTTAAAAATCTGTACCGCGGTTTTCAAAAATAAATTCCCGTATTTCATTTCACCGTACCGCAAAAGCAAAAGCGTTCTTGCCGCGTCTGCATTCGCATCTCCCGTACAAGCCGTCATCCAGTCTATGACATACAGGGTATTGTTTCGTATCATTACGTTTCCGGGATGAAAATCAAAATGACACAAATTGTTTTTATCCGTAAGCATTCTTATGTATGATTTGATATTTTCCTTTTCCGAATCGGTTAGTACGGTGACAGAGTCAATATTTTCGCAAAGCATTTCTTTTACATTTTGTCCTAAATCTATTTGTGTTTTGTGAATTTCCGAATGAAGAAAAGCCAGAGATTTGGAATATTTCCGTATTTTGTATATTTTGCCAAGCATTGCTTGTATCATATCGCCGCCTGTTATTCGTTCGTAAACAATGCCGTATCGTGATTTATATAAAACCATACCAAACACCTTAGGCGTGTTTTTTAATGCAAGATTTATCGCTTTTCCGTTTTCATATTCTTTATTTATCAATAAAAAAGGCATGCCTTCCCTGAATAATTTCACTATTTGGGTGTTGCCGTACAGATAGATTTCGGCAGTATTTCCTTGATTTAACAATACAAATTCCGAAATATCATCAATTTTTTTGACAGATTCCTGTTTCATAAAATGACTCCTATAATTTGAAAGATATTCAATGTAAGTATTATACTCTTAAGCAGGGATTTTGGCAATAAATTTTTTAAAAATTTATCTTTATATATTGCCATACTGTTTTTTTTATGCTAAAATAATATAAACAGTGCGCATTATGAAAAAGTTGTTAATTCAAACCCGTCGTGCCGGCGCATTATAAACGGCAATCCTAATGAGAAAAGCGGATTATAAAGAATGAGCATAGAAAGCATAGATAACATAAAATTTCAAACGGCAATAGGTCTTGAAGTACATATGGAGCTTTTGACCGAAACAAAAATGTACTGTTCCTGTAAAAACACCTTCGGTGAGCGGGAAAACGCCGTGATATGCCCCGTTTGCGCGGGATATCCCGGAATTCTTCCGTCTATGAATAAAAGAGCGGTGGAGCTGGCGGTACGTGCAGGTCTTGCTCTTAACTGCAAAATAAACAGAAGCTTTAAAATGTCGAGAAAGAATTATTTTTATCCGGATTTGCCCAAGGCGTATCAGATATCGCAGTTTTTTGCTCCGATCTGTACAAACGGTTTTCTTGAAATAAAAGGAAAAAAGTATCCCATATCGGATATACATTTGGAGGAGGACGCCGGTAAGCTTTACGAAAACGGCGTTGATTTTAACCGCAGCGGCATACCGCTTATTGAACTGGTAACAGAGCCGTGCTTTCATTCGGCGGCGGAAGCGATGGTTTTTTTGAAGGAGCTGAGGCTCATTACGATGTATCTGGGGGTATCCGATTGCAGAATCGAGCAGGGAAGTATGCGGTGCGACGTAAACGTATCGGTCAATCGGATTGGCGAGCCTTGCGGTGAACGGTGCGAACTGAAAAATGTAAGCGGCTTTTCAAATGTTTACGACGGAATACTTTATGAGGAAATACGTCAAAAAACACTTATTTCAGAGGGCTGCCGCGTTTTACGCGAGACAAGGCGCTGGGATCCCGAAAAAAAAGAGAGCGTGCTTTTGCGCAGCAAGGAAAATACCGCCGATTATCGTTATTTTGACGATCCCGATTTTCCCGAAATAATCCTGACCGAGGAATTCGTACAGGATATTTTTTCAAAATTGCCAATGCTCCCGAATAAAAAACGTTCATATTATGCGTCGCTGGGAGTTTCAATACAAGCGGCGGAGGATATTATTCTCGATCCGCAAAAGGACAGTATTTTTTGCGATTGCATCCGTATGGATATATGCGGCGCCAAAACGCTTTCGGGGCTTATAAACGGTATCGCCGCGGAATTTCTTAACGAAGCGCCGAATTATCTTAACGAAATAAATAAGGAAGGGTTTTGCCTTGCTCTGTGTAAAATAGGAAGATTAAGGGAAAAGGGCGCTGTTTCTTCCACTTCGGCAAAGCTGCTGTTTGAAAGTCACATCAAAGGCGGCGGCGATATAGATTTGCTTTTAAAAGAGCTTAAGCTTGAACAGATATCGGATTCGGAATACATAGAAAAGTTGGCGGAACGTGTGTTGGCTGAAAACCGGAAAAGCGTTGAAGATTACAGACGGGGGAAAACCAATGCTTTAGCCTTCCTGGTGGGACAGTGCATGAGGCTGTCCGATGGAAAGGCTGATCCGTCTCTTTGTAAAGAGGCTGTTTTAAAAAGGATAGTTTACGAAAATATTTGAGGTAAAGGAATTTTATATGAAAAAAATTATAGTATTTATAATAGTAATATTGGTCGGGATTATTGCCGGGGCGGGGCTTATTATGTTTCCGCAGCTTCAGGAGGAGCAGCAGAGCGTGCTTAAGGACGATGAAAATCAGCTTCCCGAACCCGTAAGCGACGATCCGCTGTATTTAACGTTTTCTCATACCGATACTTTTTACGATGAAACTATAGAGGTTGAGATAAAATGTAAGAACGCCGGTGCGGAAATTTTTTACTCGCTGGACGGCTCAACCCCCGACAGCGGAGCTGAAAAATATACCAAGCCGATTGTAGTTAAGGCGGGAAATACGGTAAACGCTACCACCATAAAAGCCGTTGCTGTAAGCGGCGAAAATACCTCCGAACTCCAAACCAAAAGCTACGTAACCGGCAAAAAAGTTTTTGAGCGCTTTGACGATTCCACTTATGTTTTTGTGCTTTCCACCGATCCTTATAACTTATATGATTACTACTACGGCGTGTGCACGGAGGGCTACGTGAGAGATCAGTGGTTGGAAAACGAGTATAAGGGCGGGGAGATACCGTATGACGCTCCCGCCAACTGGTTTATACACGGACGCGAAAGCGAACGGGATATGTATGTGGAGGTTTATGACAGTAAAGGTAAACAGCTTTTGGAACAGGCGGCCGGAGGCAGAGTAGTAGGCGGCGTTTCAAGAGCCGTTGATCAGAAGTCATGGAGACTTATTGCCCGCAACGAATACAGCGAGGGCAACGGAATGTTTAAGTACCCGTTTTTCGGCGTTACCAACGACGCTTACGGACAGCTTATAGACAGATATGACCGTATTACTCTGAGAAATAATGCCAATGACCGCGAGTTCGCCAGTGTGCGCGATGAAGTGGGAAATCAGCTTGCCAAAAACGCAGGTTTTCCCGATACGCAGGATACCATACCTGCGGCGGTATTTCTGAACGGAAAATATTACGGCTTTGCCTGGCTTCACGAGGCGTATTGTGAGGGATATCTCGAATCCACCTACGGCGGCAACAAGGACGGTTTCCGTATAGTGGGGCACAGAGAGGCGGAGCTTGACGAAAATGACGAGGACAGCGATTTTTATGACATTAAAAGCGCTGAGGATTACAATTATGTGTGTGATCTGGCGAGAAACGGTCTGATTGATGATGATAAATTTGAGGAATTCTGTTCTCTTGTGGATATAGACAACCTTATGCTGTATTATGCCATTCAGATTTATATAAACAACGAAGACTGGCCCGGCAACAATTTTAAGGCGTGGCGCTACTATCCCTCGGAGAATGAGGAGATTACAAGTCCCTATCTTGACGGAAAATGGCGTTTTTTGATGTTTGACGTTGAATTCGGAATGGGACTTTACGGAAACGGTTATAGGGAACCGACTCTTTCTTATCTGTTGAACGGAAAGCATATGGGAGGAGCTTCTGTTTTTCTTACCGCGCTTCTTGAACGTGACGATATGAAGGTTAAGCTTGCCAATACCCTATGCGATCTTATGTACGGCGAGTTGTCTTATGAAAATGCTCTTAAGGTTTTGGAGGAAAAAATAGCCTTATGCGATGTCGAGTGTATGTATGCTCTTGACAACGGTTACACTTCAACTTGGGCAAGGAGAGAAACCTTTGCGGACAGCAGACAGCAGATACGTGACTTTTTTATGAACCGCTCCGATATAATTATAAGAGATATAAAAAAGGTGCTCGGCTTTGAGAACGAAATGATAAATATCGCTCTTTTAAACGGCGAAGGCGGTACGGCGTTTTTGAACTCGGCAGAAGTAACCGGAGGGGAAAAGGCGTCGAGAAATTATTTCTCCAAATGCTATGTTCCTGTCAAAGCTGCGCCGTATACAGGATACGAATTTTCTTATTGGGAGATCAACGGTGAGCGCATTGAAGAGTCGGAAACGGTGATAACTCCCGATATGGCGAAGGACGGTAATATTACGGTTAAAGCGGTTTATGAAAAGATACCCGTTTCGGGTGAATCTATTTATATAAGCAGGCTTTATACCGCAGGGGATTCTGACAGCATAACGCTTTATAATCCCAACTCCGTGGATGTAAAGCTGGAGGGCTTCTGTCTTTCTGACACGGCGAAACAGCTTGACCGCTGGAAAATCCCTTCTGTTTCAATCAAGGCGGAGAGCGAGCTTACCATAGTCTGCAAAAACAACAACGATATCTCGGCGCTTCAGAAGCTGGTTACAAATTTCAATCTTAAAACGGGTGAAACGGTTTATTTGTCAAATTCCGACGGGAAAATTATCTCAAAGGCGGCGGTGGTTGAAATGGAAGAGAACGAACAGCTTGTTATGAGAGCAAACGGCAGGTATCAAAAAGAAAAAATAACGTAAAATGCCGTTCTTTTTGTGCAAAAAAGCTCTATTTGATTTAATTGATGAAAAAATAATGTATAATTTGCCAGATAAAAAAGCATAAACGGATAGTGTTGACAACATAATAGAGTATTGCGATTGTGCTGTAATAATGTTATAATAAAGTTGAACTTAGGGAAAAGCGAAAAGATTTTATATGAGGTGACTAATAAATGAAAATAGGCACCATCGGCTGCCATTATCGTCGTGACGCAGGGTGTTATTTTGATAATCCTAACGGTCTGGGCTGTGGATTTATGGCGCTTATCAAATCATCGGCCGAATTTGTTTTCAACGACAAAAAAATTTTTGTTCCCGAAAGCTCCTTTATTATATTTACTCCGGATATGCCTTTTCATTACGGAAGCGACGACTCTTTTGTTTACGACTGGGTATTTTTTGACTTTGAAGAAGAGGACGAGAAGTTTATCCGAAGTCTTGAGATACCTATAAATGAAGTGGTTCTTGTGAAAAACGCCGAAGAGTTGTCTCAGATTCTTCAGCAGGTGTCTTATGAGCACCATATTTTTGACAAAGAGCGGGAGATGATCGAATCCCGCTATATGGAACTGTTTTTCCTTAAGCTCAGCCGCAGTATAAGAAGCGCGATACCGCCTAATTCTCTGAATACGTCTAATAAACACTATTTTTTTGTTCATTTGAGAAACTGCATATACTCCGATCCCGATGAAATGTCAAGCGTTGCAGAAATTGCCAAATATTCCGGAATGAGCTATTCGGGATTTCAGCATTCATATAAAAGATTTTTTGGGGTAAGCGTTCTGGAGGATATAACCAAAAGCAGATTTTTACGTGCCGAGCGTCTTTTGACCACGACCAGTCTGAATATTAACCAGATAGCTCAAAAATGCGGCTATATCAGCGAATACAGTTTTATGCGGAAATTTAAGCAAATCTACGGTATGACTCCTACCGAATATCGAAAGACCTTTTAATACTGATTTTATTATATAAAGTATATGCTTTGTTTATTTGTTAAAACAGAAACAGCTTAAAAGGCCGTTACATAAAAGCGTCAAAAAATATGCTTCATACCCGTTTTCGTATTTAGGATATCTTATCTTAAGACGAACCATAAAGGGTATTGATAAAGACCGTCGTAATAAAGCGCCGGTAAAAATTTCAGAAAGGACAAATTACAATGAAAACCAGCAAGAAAATCATTTCGATTGCTCTTTGCGCTTCGATGATTTTGGGTCTTACTGCTTGTAATCAGGAGGGAGGAATTGCCGAAGCTACCACAACCTCCAACACATTGGATGACGATATCGAAAATCCCGTTGATATCAACGAATTTGTTACCGAACCGGAGAAAACTCTTGATAACCCGAATATTACTTATTTCGGATTTTATGATATCCGCGTGGCAGGTGATATTAAACCCGCTGTAAAGCTTTTTGAAGAAACATACGGAGGAAAGATCGACTATATGACCGTTCCTTGGGGCGACAGACTCGATAAGCTTCAGACTCTTATTACAACCGGTCAGTCTCCTGATCTTGTAGACAAGGAAAATCTAACTTTCCCTAATCTTATGAGTAAGAATCTTTATTCCGATTTGACCGAGTATATGGAGCCTTACATGTCAGAGCCTCATTGGCCGGAAGGCATTCAGAATCTCGTAGAGCGTTATTCTTGGAAGGGCAAGCACTATTTTTATCCTTGGGCGGTTAACGCTCTTCCTAACGGTCTTATCTACAATGCGGATTTCTTTACATCTCTCGGTCTTAAGAATCCTATGGAGCTTTATGAAAGCAACAACTGGACTTGGGATACCTTCAAGGAAATCATGTCTGAATTTATGAGAGTCAATCCCGACGCTATCGGCGGCATTTACGGCATGGTGGGAAGTGAAATTTTCATAAGCACAGGTGTTCCTCTTATCGGCGTTGAGGATGGAAATATAATTAAGAACTTTGCTAATCCCAATATTGACAGAGCCGCCAACTTCCTCATGGAACTCCGCAAGGAAAATTACGCTGTAAGAGGCGAAGGAATGTGGAGCAATGAAACCGAGCCTTTGGCAAGC
>CANDLP010000065.1 GCA_947385505.1 uncultured Clostridia bacterium | reverse complement strand
GAATAAAATTTAAAAGTATAACTTTATTTTGGTGGTTATTTGGCGCAATAATTGTTTTTCTTATTGCATGTAAAAATAAATATTTTGCATTAGGAAATTTTGCGGTTCCGTTAATAATTACTGTTATTGTTGGTTTTATGCAAACGTACGGTAAAATAAAACTAACATTTTTAAATAAGTTATTGTTAATATCAATAATCAACGTATGCGTTGTTGCCGGATTGAACTACAGTACAATGAATGTATCGTACGCACTGAGTTGGTTAGCACTATACATAATAACTTTATTATCAACAACTTTGCCCCTGCCGCACGAAAAGTGTATTTTACTGATTGACTGTTATATTATTTCCGGATTAATTATATGTTTGTTTGCGCTTATAGACCCGCAATATTATGAGGGAAGATTATCTGTCAAATTTTTTGACGGTCCGGTGATGGATGTTAATTACTTGGCTTTTTTTATGATAGAAGTAATATTTTTAACTTTGTACAAAATAAAAAAATATTCCTTATCATATTATAATAAGTGGTTTTGCATTTTTTGCATTGCATTTTTTAGTATATTCACTCTATCCACCGGAAGCAGAAGCGGACTTGTTTGCCTTGCAATATTGGCAGTCTCTTTTTTTGCAGACTATTGCTTAACCGGAAAAATCTCTGCAATAAAAATTATAAAAATACTACTGATAACTTTTGCTGCTGTGGCAGCGGGATTATTTCTTATAAAGAAATATGTTTCAGTTGAAATTTTAAACAGGTTTTTTAACAGAAGCTGGATGGATTTCAGTAACATAAACAGATTAACACGGTTTAAAATCGGCTTTGAAACAGCAATGGAGCATCCGATAAAGGGATATGGACTGGTTACTTCTATTCAGGCAATTATTACAGCCGGAAAAGCAGAACTTTCCGCTCACAATACATTTCTTTCCGCGTGGATCTCTTTGGGTCTAATAGGATTAGTACTGCTGTTGCTTTTATTATTATACGTTGTATATAAAGCTTGGAAAAATAAAAATTTTATTGTTCTTGGCGGAATTGGAACAATATTTTTTTCTGCAATGCTGTTAGAAGTCGAGATTTCTGCAACATTTTGGTTAACTTTAATTGTTATTATTAAAATTTTAGAAGATCCGATCGGAGAACGCTGCAATGAATAAAAGCATTGACTTTATTATTTTGTATGAACATATAGCCAGGGAAATGGAAACAGCAGCTTTGCTTTCGGCAGAGCTGAAGAGAAGGGGATACAGTGTAGATATTGCTGAAGTTGGTTCGTTAAGAAAGAGAAAAAAATATGGTGTAGTACTGCTTCCATATTTATATAACACGAGTAATCTTTTTCCCGTATTGCATATGGCGCGTAATGATGTAAGAAAAATTATAAACTTACAATATGAACAGGTATATTCACAAAAGCTTGAAAATGAAAAAAAACTGCATCCGTCCGGTCTTGCCCAAAAAGCCCAGCATATAGTCTGGGGAGAGGCTACGGAAAAAAGGCTGGAAAAGTTTGGTGTGAGTAAGGAAAATATCCATTTGACGGGACACATTGGTATGGATTTGAATTACCCCCAATTTGACGAAGTTTTTATGACAAGAAAAGAAATTAGCCGAGAATTTTCATTAAACGAAAATAAAAAGTGGCACTTGTTTATTTCATCTTTTTCTTACTGCAATATGAGCAGCGCTCAGAAAAAAAGATTAAGCGGAATGATCGGGCAGACAGATGAAATAATAAAAATTCAAGAAGAATCAAAAAAAACAATACTACAATGGTTTGAAAATTATCTGATAAATAATAAAGATACTTATATAATTTACAGACCGCATCCAGCGGAAGAAACGGATAATAAACTTGCAGTACTTGAAAAAAACTTTTCAAACTTTAAGGTTATTAAAAGTTATTCCATAAGGCAATGGATAAAGGTATGTGATTCGATCAGTAATTGGTTTAGCACTTCTATAGCGGATATATACTTTGCCAATAAAAAATGCGCTGTTTTAAGACCGGTTAAAATGCCTAGGGAGCTTGATAATATTATTTTAGATAATGAAAAATCATTTATAGTGACGGAACATGATTTTAAGGTGTATATGGAAAAAGACATTACGGAATTTCCGGCAACAACCGCTGTGATCGAGGCGTATTACGGTAAATGGAATGACGGAAAGTGTTATATTCGGCTTGCGGATTTGTGTGAAAAGGTATTGAAAGATGACAAGTACAGCTATGATTACACCAGGGACATTAACATAAGTGCCTACAAAAGAATAAAAGTATGGTTATATCAGGTTCTTGTTAATTTAAGCGCCTATTTGCGCGTATGGAGACTCCTGCCCGGAAAGCATCGGGCTGCATTTCGTTCAAAGTATATTGAGCAAAGGAATTACAAGGAGATATTCGAAAAATATGAAAAAGTTTTTGAACAAATTATATGAAAAATCTATGTTTAAGAACATTTTAAAAATTTCCGAATATATGTTGGCAAGCATTATAAATGCTGTAATAGCCGCAGCCTCAACAGTTATTTTAACCAGAATATTTTCACCGGAAACATTTGGAATTGTTAACTTATTCAATTCAGCTTCCTCGGTAATAATGGGGATAATGTGTATTGGAATGGACAGTTCTTATATTCGTTTCTTTTACGACCCGCCTAACGGAGATTCAAATAAGGTTTTAGCTCAAAAATGTATTTTGATTCCTATTGTTAATGTTCTTTTATGGGGATCCCTTATTGTTGCATTTGGGGGCGAGCAATTTTCAAATCAGTTCATTGGGATCAAAAGTATTTCGGCAGCAATATTTATATTTGCAAATGTATTGGGTCAGATTATTATACGGTTTTTAAATATAAATTACCGTATGCAAGGTGATACTCATAAGTATTTTGTACAAAGCGTTTTAACGCAGTTATTCTTAAAGCTGTTTGTAGTTGCGGCAGCATTGATAACTGTGAACAATGTTGTTATTATCGGTTTCAACGCGCTGGGAATTTTATTTCTTGCTTGTATATACATATGCATTCAGTTTAAGTCCGTTTTTGGAGATGTGAAAAAAACATCATTATCATATAAAGGATATAAGGAAGTTGTTTTTTTTGCTGTGTTTATTTGTCCGATTTCCATTATCTCTTATTTAAATACATATACATCGCAGTTGATTATTAAAAAAAATCTTGGTGCTCATGACCTTGGAGTTTTTTCTGCTGCCGCTTTATTTATATCTGCTATTGCCGTATTTAGAACAGGCTTTGTTACATTTTGGTCACCGTTTATGTATAAAAATTATGAAACACATAATAAAGAAATTTGCATGGCTAATAGAATTGTTATTTTATTCTGTATTTTGGGATTTTGCATAATACTTTTGGCTTCTGACCTGCTGTATCTTCTTATAGGTGAGAACTTTCGTGAACAACAGCAAATATTAGGCTTTTTGCTGATTAATCCGCTATGTATAACTGCTATGGAGACAACGTATTACGGCATTGCAATAGCTAAAAAAAATCATATTTCGTTAATTAACAATTTAGTGTCATTACTGTTTAATTGTGCATTATGCTATTTTTTTACGCAATATTGGGGACTAACAGGTGCCGTTATTTCTTCTGCTGTTTCAGGAGTTTTACTTTTCGCATTAAATACTTTTTGGGGACAAAAATATTACAGATCGGTAGATAGTATTTTAAGACAAATTCAATTTATTGCTGTAATATTTATTATTTCTTTTTTATATTACACTCTGTACAGCCAAAAATGGATATTTAATTTTATTATTTTGACTTTTTTAATACTGGAGCTTATAAGAAATAAGAAATTGTTTTCTATGATTTTAAGTTTAAAAAAATATAATGAAGGTGACAAATATGAATAAAATCTGTGCGATTATTCCTGCACGGGCAGGTTCCAAAGGGATTCCGAATAAAAATATCAGAATAATCGGCGGTCATCCTCTTATTTATTATTCAATTTTAAATGCGCTGCGCTCTGATTATATAACTGATGTTATTGTTTCTACAGATTCGCCGGATGTTGGCATAATCGCAAACCAAATGGGAGCAAAGGTTAAGTGGAGAGACGCAAAGCTTTGCGAAGACTCAGTAACGTTGGATAGCGTTGTAGCTGATGCAATCCCTGAAGGCGATTGGGACTACGTTATTACAATGCAGCCCACTTCTCCGACGTTAAAAACCGAAACATTGGATTCTGCAATTGAATATGCGGTAAGTAATGATATTGATACGGTTATTTCGGTAATTAATTCTCCTCACCTTGCATGGACTGAAGAAAACGGAAAAAAAATACCTAATTATAAAGAACGTCTTAACCGTCAGTTCCTTCCGCCTTATTACGTTGAAACCGGTGCATTTGTTATTTCAAAGTTCTCTGTTGTTACTCCTGAAACAAGAATAGGCAAAAATGTCGATGTATTTGAACTTTCAGAAGATGAATCCTATGATATCGATAACTTTGAGGATATGAGAAATGCCGCTGCAATATTGGAGCGTAAAAGTGTTGCAATTTATGTAAACGGCAACAATAAAAGAGGTATCGGCCATATATACAGGGCTCTCGAATTAGCTGACGAATTTTATGTAAAGCCTGATATTTTTTATGACACGAACCAAACCGACCCTAATGTTTTTGGAAAAACGACACACAATCTTATTCCGGTAAACGGAATAGCAGAGCTTTTTGAACAGTGCAAAAAAAATTCTTACAGTATATTTATCAATGATATCCTGACAACTTCTATCGACTATATGATCGGCTTGCGATCCGTTTTGCCAAATGCAAAAATTGTAAATTTTGAAGACGACGGAGAAGGTATAATCAAGGCTGATCTTGTATTCAATGCATTGTTTCATGACAGTAAATATCCTCAGGTTTACGCAGGCGAGAAATACTACATTGCCGGAAAAACTTTTATGTTCTATGAGCCGATAGACATAAAGGACAAGGTAAAACGTATATTTGTTTGCTTTGGCGGAGCCGATCCTCAGAATTATTCTGACAGGATATTGAATATGGCAATAAAACCTGAATACAAAAATTATCATTTTGTTGTTGTTTTGGGACGAGCAAAGGATAACGTTGAAGCGTTAATGGAGTTCAACAAATATGATAATATAGAAGTGCTTTACGATGTATCTAATATACCTGAGCTGATCAGCAAGTGCGATGTCGGTATTACTTCAAGAGGCAGAACCGGATATGAGCTTGCTATCCTCGGTGTTCCGTCTATTTCCATATCTCAAAACAAGCGTGAAGAACGTCATGGTTTCGTATGTAATGAAAATGGATTTACATATATTGGTCTTAATCCTACAGATGAAATTATTGAAAACAATATGAGGATGTATTTAACAATGTCCAAGGAAAGCAGACAGAGATTTCATAATATGCTGCTAAGTCATGATCTGCGCAGCGGCCGGAGGAGAGTAGTTAATCTCATTAATAATCTTTAGTACAGTAGGAGGAAAAAACATTGAAAAAGCCGTACTTGATCGCGGAAATGGGTGTGAACTTTTATGATACAGCGCGAGTAATGAATATTACTCCGCTGGAAGCAGCAAAGCTTTATATTGACGCAGCAGCAGATGCAGGAGTTGATTGTGTTAAATTTCAGTCATATAAAGCGGATACTATTGCTTCAAAAAATTCACCTGCGTATTGGGACACTTCAAAAGAACCCACAAAGACGCAGTACGAATTGTTTTTAAAACATGATAGCTTTGACGAAAAGGAATATATTGAATTATGCCGCTATACTCACTCAAAAAAAATGGATTTTACTTCAACGCCGTTTGATTATGCTTCGGCAGATTACCTTGAGAATTTAGTCGATTTTTACAAAATATCTTCTTCTGACTTGTCAAATTTACCTTTTATAAGGCATATAGGATCAAAAGGCAAGCCTGTATATATGTCTGTCGGAGCAGCTTATCTTTCAGAAGTTGACGAAGCTGTGAGGGCATTAACCGAAGCCGGATGTAAGGATATTGTTATTTTTCATTGTGTACTGTCCTATCCTACTGATCCGAAAGATGCAAATCTGCGCGTTATTCAGACTCTGAAAAAGACTTTTCCGGAAGTCAGGATAGGATTCAGCGATCATGTTGCTCCGGATAAAACAATGATGACTTTGGCGGCGGCATATTTATTAGGGGCGGAAGTTATTGAAAAACACTTTACGTTAGATAAAACTTTGCCCGGAAACGACCACTATCATGCCGGAGACCCCGATGATTTTAAAATGGCAGTATCTAACTTTAAATTTATAGATCAAATTTTGGGAAGTGAAAATAAAACTGTTCTTGACTGTGAAATTATTCCCAGAAAAGAAGCTCGGAGATCTCTTGTTTTTACAAGAAATATGAGGGCAGGAGAAATTATCAAAAAGAGCGATTTAATGCCCAAACGACCGGGTACGGGAATTTCACCAAATTATATTGACATTGTTATTGGACGTGAAATAAAGAAGGATGTTGATGAAGATACTATTCTTACTTGGGATATAATATGAAATGTATTATACGCCTATTAATATGTACCAAAAATTAACTGCGTAAAGATGAATATTTTTCTTCTTTACGCAGTTCTGAATATGTACTAAATGTTTCCGTAGTAAGCGCAACGAAAACCGAAGTCATTTGTTGAATTTATTCTTAAGGAATTAAGGTACAGTCCGAATACTCCGGCATTTGAGGCAGTAGCCCAGCTTCCTCCGCGAATTGGTATTCGCTCTTCATTATTTTTAAACCAGAAGTTACCTCCTCCGTATTCATTATCGCTTGAGGGAAATAATGCAAGCGCGTATAAAATCTCAGGAATATTAACGCCGCTTTTGGCGGTTAGTGAGCCGAACTTTTTGCTTCCGAATAAATTATCGGTCATTTGAGGATGCTCTAAAACGGTGTTAAGATGAAAACTGTTTGTTACATTTGTTGAACCTGTTGTTATGTAATCCCATTTTAACGTCCCTAAAGTACCCGGAACAACAAGCGATCCGTCAGGCATAATCGCTTTCCAAGCAACACTGTCGGCTGAACATGAGTTATTCCAATCAGCAGCATCATTGTTGGCAAGTATTTGTATTTCGCCGTCATCAAGTCTCATACCACTGATCCACTCCCAAACGTTTCCGTTCATATCTGAGATTCCGGCAAATGTGCCGTCATGGTACCAGCTTTCACGTCCGCTTCCTGTAAGTGTTCGTGCTGTTTTGCCGTTTTTGTCATAATTCGCAGTAATTGATTTTGAAGGTATATTGACTTCTGAAAAATCACATCCGTAATTATTGTTTCCTTTAGGCAATGTTCCATTTTTTATGCACCAGAGTGCAATAGCTGACCATTCAGCGTTAGTTATCAAATGCCAGCCTGCGCCTTTGGCTTTGCAATAATTCCATGCCTGGTCGAAATTAACATTTACGGCAGGATCTTTCATAGGAAGACTGTATGCTCTGCCGTTTTCAATAACATTTAGATATTTTGAGATGTAAACAACATCTTGTTCGATTCCATTGATGACAAAAGCAGGGTGAATAGTGTGGCTTGCACCGTTAATAACCTCATCAAGGTAAAATTTTGGCACAGCTACCATAACTGAAGGAAGCCCGGCATTATCATAAATAAGAAAGTTATTGGGGTGAGCAACTTGCACAGAAAGGTCGGATGTTTTCATAATTACCGTTGAAGCGGAAATAGTACCGTCTTCGCTTGCGGTAATAGTTTGTCCATCAACTTTAACACCGCCTAATTTTTCTTCTGTGGCAGGATATATCTCGGCAGGGGCCGGGGTTTGAGAAGCTTTTTCTGCACGTTCGGCAGCTTCGATAGCTTTCTCTGCCTCAAGATGAGTTCGATCGTAAATTTGCTCTGCGGTTATTTTATTTGGCAGAGAATCAAGACTAATATCATCGCTTACCGTGAAAGGATCGCTCTGAAATTTAGCTACAACGTTTTCATCGTTTACGCCTGTCAGAATAAAGGTAACTTTTCCCGTAATTGATGAAAAGTCCGATGTTATTGTGCCTTTAAGATATATATACTTTTCATCACATTTTTCATGACGGAGTATCTGTACCGCGGATTTTTCACTGTCATCAGAAGTTTCGGAAAAACGAAAGCAAAGCTTTGATATGTCGCAGTCATTGTAATAACGCGGAATGGAAATTTCAACCGTGTCAAATGAGTTTTCACCTTCGATTATTTTGTGCGAGTAGTCTGTCAGAATCAAGCTTTTGCCTAAAACTTTGAATTTCATAAAATACTTCCTTTCAAAAAATAAATTCTTCCCATACAATTTCATAAAAAGTTTTTGGTGGGAAGTTTGTTCCCATAATTTAAGTATAATGGCGAACTAATATGCTGGCAATGCTTTTGCAAAAAGATTGGATATGAAAATAATAGTTGCATATGTCTAATGGAATAGATGAACATATATTATAAAGTCTAAGCCGACCTTTTAAAAAGATCGGCTTTTTCAATAAAAATAAAAATATTATATAATTAAGCAGAGCGAAAACACTAAAAAAAGATAAAAAGAGTACAACTTGAAATTGCAGGTATACCGGAGTTCGCATTTTGAAAACTATCAATTTTCGGAGAGACAGGTTTTACAGAAAGTGAAGGCGTGGCTATTACCCGGCGCCATGAAAGAAAACATCATTTGCCTCCCTACTGCCAAGTTCATTTAAGATTTCCGAACTCTGCGGACCGACTAAAACCGACCTTGACTTTGAAAACCGGATAATCAATGTATACCGCAAGCTTTTACGAAGAGCGGAAACAGGCTTTGTCTGCCATATAGGCAACCATATAGTTTAAACCCTCTCATTTCTAAGTTGTAATGAAATCATTTGTCGGGCAGCTCTTACAGCACCTCGTTTTTCATTATCCCGAGCATAAACGGCGAAACGCTGCTTTGAAACGCCTTTACCGCGATCTAATATTACTCTGCGTATATGCTTTTTAAAATTGTCTACATTCACAACGTACTCCTTTCAAATTTTTTAATATATATTATAGTACGCCGTCGTAAAATTTCAATAGATTTGCTGATTTTTATAAAAAAGTACTTGACAATTAAAAATTATTGTGATATAATATTTTAGTACTATACAAAAATTGCAGAAAATTTATGCAAGTGTGG
>CANDLP010000064.1 GCA_947385505.1 uncultured Clostridia bacterium | reverse complement strand
AATATTTCACCGCATAAAGTACACTGAAACATATTGATTTCCTTTCTAACTAATAGAATAATATTTGTATAATTTTATTAAATATAAAATAATTTTTATACAAATTTTAATGAATTTGTTTAATAGTTCATTTTATTTTTTCTGTACTCTTGACATTTTTGCGAAAATCGTTTATACTGTGGTTGAAGATTTTTTAGTTTGCGCTTGTCTCGGCTCCACCCGAGGCAGGCGCTTTTTCTTTTGCCCTATTCATTTTTTACTGTCTCCTTGTATCTCTCCTTTAATTCCTTAATAATCTCCCCACCATAATCGTCTTGGGTCAGTTCTATGAACTCACTAACCGTAATTTCCCCTTTAAGGTCAATTCCTTTGTTTTTGCAAAACTGCTGTCTGCCAAACAGGCAGCTTCCTGTTAAAATATGGTGCCAATCTAAAAAAGATTTGTTAGGATATTTAACGTTGGGTTTAAACTCCTGTAAAAATTTTTCGATTCTTTCTTCCACAGGCATATCTTCAATAAGTTTTTCTTCAAGCGCCCGATATGCCTTTTTAAGAGTTTCGCCATGAGCAAAAATATTTTCCGATTTTGCGATATAACAGGGAGTAAGCGTAAGATCGTCCTTAACAATAAATCCTTTGGCAAAATCTTTTTTAACAAATTCGATTATTGTAGGGATATGATCAATGTTATAGATTTTTTTACCGTTTAAAATTATTTTAAAAAGTTTACCGTTGCCGCAGCCGTTGCCGTCGCCGTCGCCGTAGCCGCTGCCGTTGCCGTTGCCGCAGCCGTTGCCGTTGCCGTAGCCGTTGCCGCTGCCGTTGCCGTAGCCGTTGCCGCTGCCGTTGCCGTTGCCGTCGCCGTCGCCGTAGCCGCTGCCGTAGCCGTTGCCGCTGCCGTAGCTGTAGCTAACAAATAGCCTTATTTTTTCTAAATTTTCCATACCCAAACTCCCTTTATATTTTCAGCCGCCCTATCAGTACAAGGAATAATTTCAATAGCGTCAAGCACCGTAAGGCTATCTACTGTTACCGAAAACTTACACTCATCAGGTCTTTTAACTCCTTCGTTTGCCATCTGTGACAATGAACATGCCCCGCTCCACCACCATATTCTGCGGCACTCCGTAAGCGTAACTTCCTGTCCGTTCTGTTCTGCAATGTGCCCAAAGAATACGCTTGCTCTGTCACACCTTACAATGTAATATTTGTCCTTTTCAATTTTCATTTTGTCTTCCTCCTGATTTTTAAATTTTTATTGCCCCGTTTTTCCCAAGGTTCCTTATAGCTTACATACGAATATATAAGCGAAATAAGCACTATATGAAGCGGTATAATCAAACTATCCATGTTTCTCCGCCTCCTTTATTATGTACCCGCTGGCTATCCATCCTCCGATCGCTATCACGATTATCAGCAGCCACTCGCCGCCTATCGCGAAATATTGGCGTTCTCTTGCCGCCGCTTCTATCAGGGCAGGAGCGGTCAAGGCTGTGACCAGCGCTGCCGATGTGAGGCGGAGGAGGATAGTTATAAGGCTGTCCAGTATTTTTTTCAAGTGTCCACCTCCGTTATAACCGAATGATCAGAAACAAGCCACGTAAACGGCACCTTAAGCGCAATCGCCGCCATTGTTATTTCCTCGACTGTCCAATCCTTCGGATTATGCTTGCGGATATGGTACGTTGTTCTGGGCATTCCTATCCTTTCCGAGATCGTTTCTTCCGTTGTGCAATTAAAATACGCGCACCTCGAACGTATATTAGCCTGAACAATCTGTGCTTGCGTCTCTATTGGCGAAGCTTTCGGTTTCGACATTTCCCAACACCTCCTTCTTTACGTGCTCAAAAATATTGCTGAGAACCATAGCCAAAACAACATCTGTCTCCATTACCTCAGCCTTTGCAACGCTCTGCGCCGACGTAACAGCCAGATTTGCTATCCCATCAATTTTCGCCTTGACATTTTTGGGGCAAAGAGTGCAGGAAGCTTTAAACGCTAACGCCATTAGCGCCCTATAATCCTTGTTTTCCATTTACTCGTTTTCCTCCGTGTCCTGTTCCTCTTCCTCCGCAAACACCTCCGAAGCTTCCAACCCGAAAATATCCGCGTACTCCGCTATATCCTCTTTGGTAAGAGTAAAGTTAATCATGCTATGTCCTCCTTTTTATAGGCCAGATATTTGCGTTCCATAGAACTATAAACATCGCTAATAGTTTGTTCAGTCTTAAACAAATAACAAAACGCAGATATAATGTTTATTAAAGGAACTAAAAATAATATAAATTTGGGATGAAGTAAAAACGTTTGCTTTTTTGATTTGCATTTAAGGTATTTTTTCGCTTCCTCGCCATATTGGGCGATAAACATTTCCCTGCTTTTAATTATGATATACCAAGCGCAATATACATTTATCACAAACGCAATAAGTGTAATTATTAGCATTGTTTTCAACATTTTTCGCTCTCACCTCTTTTCTGCTTTTTTGTTTTTTGCAATTAAGCTGAGCCGTTACTTAATCGGTGCTCCGTAACATTTCAAATCTCAATTTCCAACGCCTCGGCAATAGCTTCCTTAGCCTTCTCGCTATACCTAATCTGAGCCATAAACGCCTTTATGTAGCTGAGTTTAAGTCCCTTAGCTTCCGCAAGGTCTTTTTGCGTCCATTTACGCAGTTTAAGCTCTTTTGCTACTTCTGCAATAAATATACGGTCCGTAATAATTGCCGCCTCCTTTCTTTTTGCTTTTTTTGTCGAAATATATTGACATTTTGGCGAAAAAGATATATCATATAAGTGCGACCTATATATGATATTATCTTTTTTGTTTTTTCCGTGGGGGTAATTGCCAAGTTTGAAACAAACCAGTGTCGAATGTTTCCGACAATTATATTATATCTGTAATTTTACAGAATGTCAAGACTATTTCATAAATTTACAGAAAACCGTAAAACTACACAAATACTATGCTGGTTTTTTGTGAAATTTTAAATAAAAAGCCGCCCTAAGGCGGCAGAAAGGAATTTATGAAAAAAGCGTTTTCACAAAGAAAAATCGAAAAAGCTATATGGGAAATAAATCAGTATTATGATAAATTTCCAAAAGGATATCACATAGATAAAAGTTATTTTGTTCATAAGAAGATTGTGTCCACTGATGAAGTTGATTCCTTTATATCCCGTTTGGTAAATTTAGAACTTATTGAGTATTCAAGCGATAAAAAAGATGAACTTCCGATGGTCAAACGTCTCCCTTCTTGTGTAACGTATTTTGAAAAGAAAAATAATGTTGCGCGCCAAGCGGCTTTTGCTAAAGTTACAAGCATAATATCACTTATTATATCGTTAATAGCTTTAGCAATGACGATTGTCAAATTTTTTATAGATGTTTCTTCAATAGTGACATCTTAATACCACACACGACCCGATAACTTTATATTTGAAATTTTCTTATCTGATTTAGTAAGTGTTATCAGGAAATCGGCAAGTCCCTGCAAATCCGATACTTCGATATGATTTGTTGAATATGCTCCAGGCTCTTCTTCTCGTGTATATTCTACAGTTACAGTATCTATATCGGGCAACTTCCCCGATATAGCGTATTGAATGGCTTTATCAATTTTGTAAAGAATGTTACTTTCGATTCTCTCATATCCGTTCATGGTACACCCTCCCGTGTCTGCATCTGTCGCTGCTCTTATTATATCAATAATTTTGTTGCTATCACAGAAACAATAATTGCCAAAATAATCACAGCTATTCCCACAGTTACCATAGCGATTGATAAGTGTTTTATTGTTTTTTCGCATTCGTCTAAATTTTTTTGTGTAGGAATTAGTTGTCCTTTAACGCAAATGTTATATCGCTGTTTTTTATCAATATCATGAAATGGATTATAATTAACAATAATTTCCTTTTTTAGCGGTATTTTAGTGATTTTCATACTGTGTACCCTCTCTAATATCGAAAACATCATTTCGATTTTATCACAACTTGCCCCGTTGTTTCCAAATCCTTGATGTCATAAGCAGGCGGCGTAGCAGTAAGCAAAACGCTCATGTCCAGTTTTACTCTAAATAATCCGCGTGATCCTATTGGCACGATCGAAAGAATATCCGCATTTACAGGCACACCATTGATTTTAAATGATGTATCGGGCAATATTTCAAGTGTGTTATCGTTAAAAGGATTTGTAGAATTAAAATTTTTCATAGCAGTACACCCCTAAATTAAATTACGTGATTACATAAGGAGAATATATGAAATTAGATTACGATTGCATAAGAGATGTGTTACTGTCAATGGAAGAAATCACTTCCTTAAATGATAATTGTTTATTTGAAGCAATTGGATTTTATGACATAATGGATAGCCTCAAAAAACGAGAATGTGATTATGATTTTAAAAACGTGTATTATTCTATCATAAAAATGGAAGAAGCCGAATATATCACAGCATTTTGGTCTAATGAAAAATTAAGGGATATAGGAGATTTGCGTTATTTCTTCATTTATGACATAACTATAAAAGGACATGAATATTTAAATTCGGTAAGAAACCCCAAGATATGGGAAAAAATAAAGAAAAGCGCTGTATCGCTGACTTTATCTATCATTCCGGTAATAGCGGAAAAACTTTTACTCAATTAAGATTGCTCTTTAAGTACGATAGTTTTAAATTGCCTATCAATATATTGAGATATTAGATTTTTCAGGTTATTTTTTTGCTCCTTTTTGCTTTTAAGCAGTTTTTCTTTAACTATCGGTAGCGAATCTATTTCCAAAGCCATTGCGTGGAAATATTTATCAATGCTTGTCAGCACTTCCATTTCGATTATTTCATTGTAGTCCATTTTATCCCCCCAAACTAAATTATAAGTCTATTATATCTGTAATTTTACAGAATGTCAATAGAAATACAAAAATATGAAAGGAAAACTTATGGATTTAAAATCACTTATTTCAAAAATTCAAATTCTATGTACAGAGCAAAATTCTAATGTTGACAAGATGTTAAAAGAATGTGACCTTAATTCAAGCGTTGTGGATAATATGAAAAAAGGCTCTATGCCTTCCATTGACAAGGTTTACGCAATTTCAAATTGTCTTGATTGTTCTATTGATTATCTTTTAGGTAGAACCGATAACTCCCAATCTCATAAATCAGCAATTACCACAGGCGACATATCTGTAAGTCATAATAGTGTAGTAGGCGATGGACATGTTGGAGTTTCCATACATAATGGCACAGATACAAGCGAACAAGCTGCTTTTTTGTTAAATATTTTTAACAATCTTAATTTAATCGACAAATCAAAACTGCTCATCTATGCCGATGAGCTGAACAAAAATAAATAAGCCTACAAGGCTTATAAATAAATGACATCTTAGGAGGAAAGACAAAATGAAGAAAAAAATTGCATCTGTTTTTGCGGCTTTGGCGCTTGTTGTTGCGATTAGCGGCTGTGGGGAAAACGAAACCGACACCCCAACGGTTACTCCGCCCCCTCAACAGACCGTCGATACTTCTGCAACAACCACGACCGCCGAACTTGCTGAAACAAATCCGCCCGAAACTGAGCCGCAAACCGAAGAAGCGAATATAAAAATCGTTTCTCATAGTATGTCAAAGGATTACAGCGGCGCCGACGCTCTTATTATAGAATTTGAGTGGACAAACACCGAAGATAAAGAAGCTAATTTCATGACAACCTTTACTGCTTCTCTGTATCAGAACGGTATAGAGTGCGAAAGCGCAATAATGGCAGAAGGCGTTGATTCACAGCTTCTCATGAACGATATTAAGCCGGGAGTGACCTATAAAGTCCAAAAAGCTTACGTTTTGCAGGATAACACTACCGCAAATATTGTAGTAAAAAAGCTTTTTGGAAGCACAGACCTTATAAATGAAAACATAGATTTAGGCGGCGGCGCAGGAGCTGACAATTCTTCATCTGATGAAATCGGCGAAACTTCCGTAAAACTTGTTGGTCATAAACTTTCTACCGATTATAACGGCGACAATGTACTTGTTGTTGATTATGAATTTTATAACGGCGAAAAAGAAGCGAAAGCTTTTATGTTTATGTTTGCCGATAAAGCGTTCCAGAACGGCATAGAATGCGATAGTACTGTAATAGGCTGTGATGATATAGACAGTCAGAAGCAAATGAACGAAATTCAGCCCGGTGTTTCCTATACCGTTACCATAGGCTATCACATTTCTGATATGTCAGATGTTGAGATTGAAATTACGGGTTTATTCGGCGGTAAAACATATTTAAGCGAAACAATAAGCTTATCATAAAAATTAAAGGCAGTATTGAAAACCAATATTGCCTTTAAAAATAACTATAGTGAGGTGATAAAATGGCAACCGCAAAAAAACTCCCCAGCGGCAATTGGAGAGTAAATCTATACGTAGGAAAAACAGCGGACGGAAAGCGACAATACAAAAGCTTTACCGCCGAAAGCAGAAAGCAAGCCGAATTTATGGCGGCGCAGTACAACATAGAACGAAAAGAAAACGCCAACTGCAAGCTCACGCTTCACGCCGCGATAGAACGATATATAGAAAGCAAAAGGAATATTCTTTCACCTTCAACGGTTAGGGGGTATTATGACGTATTGGATAATTATTGCCCTCAGCTTATGGAAATGCGAATAGAAAATCTAACGCAGGAGTCCGTACAGCTTGCAATAAACTCAATGGCAGCAAAGTATAGCCCTAAAACCTGTCGTAATACACATGGACTTATTTCTGCAACTCTGAGAATATACCGTCCGGACTTTGTATTGCACACCACTCTTCCGCAAAAAACAAAACGCGAAATATATGTTCCGGACGAAAAAGAAATAACGGAAATATATAAGCTTTCAGTTGGTACTATAAATGAAATCCCCGTTTTTCTTGCCGCCGAATGCGGTTTAAGAGCCTCCGAAATAAGCGCCCTTAGAGTTGAAAATATAAAGCCGACTTATATAGACATAAAAGAAGCAAGGGTAATAGGAGACGATAATAAGGAATACATTAAAGCCCCCAAGTCTTCCAGTGGATACCGAAAAGTCCCCATAAGCAAAGAAGCCTATGATTATCTTATATCTCATATCGACAAAGAGGGACGGATATGCTGTTATCGCAGCTCATACATATGCAGTAATTGGAGTAAATTCAGAAAACGTTATAAATTAAACGAAAATATAAATTTTCACGCTCTCCGCCATCACTACGCAAGTAAATGTATTCTTTTAGGAATTCCTCAAAAATACATAGCCGAGCTGATGGGACATAGCTCTACCGATATGATAGAAAAAGTCTACCAACACATTTTCCCCTCCGCTATGGAGATATATTCTGATAAGCTTCGGGAACAAATGACAGAGTTATGCAACACGAAAAACAACATATAATTTTGTAAAACTGCTTGTAAATTGAGTTAATAGATTTATTCAACGGGTTCGAATCCCGTATGCTCCACCATAAAACGCGAACGGTCTGGAAGTTTCCAGGCTGTTTTCTTTTTTCAAATTTGGGGTGTGGGCATGTTGTAATATTTTGAAGTGCAGCAAATAACATTGACTTTATCAAGTGCAAAGTGAAAAAAGTCACGACACAAATCATTGACAGGGAGCACAATATGAAAATATAACATTTTTTAGTGTATATAGTTCGGTTTCATTCAGAGCGGATTTGCATGTTTCATTTATTAAACCTATAATCATAAAATTATGTCATTTATTAAAAATAACATTAAAAATTATCGTTTTTATAAAAAATGTACTTGACTTTTTCAAACTGGTGTGTTATAATAAATGCGGGACAAGAAAAAACTCCCAAAATCAGTTGCCGTTGATAATGAGAGTCCTTTCGATTGACTTAAGTCTTTCCACCAATATTATACCACATATTATATGATTTGTCAACGAAATCTTGTTACTTTTTAAAGAAAGGAGAAAACTTCGTTGAAATTTTATGTAAACAAGAATGCTCAGCCAACCGGCGAGCATGAGGTACATCGAGCTACATGCAGCTGGCTACCCGATGTGGAGAATCGTATTTACCTTGGCGATTTCGACACTTCTCAGCCGGCAATAAAGGAAGCAAAAAAGTATTTTACCTATGTTGATGGTTGTGCTTATTGCTGCCCCGAATCGCATACTCGATAATTTAGGCGGATCAGCGCACTCGCAATCTGCGGGTGCGCTGATACTGCATTAGGAGTAAAACATGAAGTTGTATGATATTGCCAGTCTACAAAGCGGACTGGTTTTGAATAGAAAAGAAGCCCGTTCTTACGAAGAAACAGAAAAAATATATAAACGGCTTAATTTAAGAGCTTTGTGCGCATATAACGAAATTGACCGCCAAAAGCTGGATGTATTTTCGGCAAAGGAAATTCTGGATCCGGCTGTTCTAACACAGCCGGGAGATATTGTTATAAAGCTTTTTACTCCTATTTTTCCAGTGGTTATTACAGAGCAGGACGCCGGGCTGGTCATACCGTCACAGCTAGCTGTTATAAGGATATTTAGTAGCAAGGTTTTACCGCATTATTTGAGATATTGGCTGTCCACTTCGGAAGTCTCTGATTTGCTTCAATTACTCGAAGGGTGGCAATCTCAAAGAGCAATAAAAATTGGAACATTTGCTGAATTGGAAGTTCCTGTTCCAACACTGAAAGATCAGCAAACCATTGCCGATATGGTTTCAACCAATCTTCGCCGAGAGCAACTTTATCGAAATCTAATAGATGAGCAAAACAAGCTGACAATGCTTAATATCCAAAAAAAATTGGAGGAAAACGATAATGGGTACAACAAAAAAAAACATTGAAAACGCTTTGATGAGAGGCGCGGACTCGCTGCGTGACACGATTGATGCAGCAAACTATAAAGATTATGTGCTTCCTCTGGTATTTGTAAAGTATTTAAGCGACACATACAGAGAGAAAGTTGAAGAACTTGAAAAGAAATATGAGGGTATCAGATTAGAACGGCAAAAGAGATATTTGCCATTTACAGTGGCTGAAAACTGTTCGTTCTCCACCCTGTATGAGCAAAGATTCTCTGATAATATTGGTCAGATTATCAACACCGCTCTTCGGCAAATAGAAAATGACAACAACCAGCAGCTTGCCGGAGTGTTGAATACAACTGATTATAATAGCGAAAATGCACTTGGTACGCGTGAACACAAAAATGCTATCCTGAGAGATTTGCTGGAGGATCTAAATCCCCTTGATCTTCGACCTTCTA
>CANDLP010000063.1 GCA_947385505.1 uncultured Clostridia bacterium | reverse complement strand
GTAGAACCAATAACATGGTTTAAACCCTGTAACTCTGCAAACACCATAAAATATCCCTATTACATATACGGCACAATAAATAATATATGTAAATGGTACTATCTTAACAACGAACTTGTAAGACAGAACTTAGGCGGAGCTACGGCGGGTGGGTTTTACGTCAATGTAATTCACTGCCTTTGGACGTCGATGTATATCGAAAGCAACATTATCGGACTTGGGGGAGTAACGAGCGCAAGCGCCCTGACCGCCTATAACAGCAGTGATATCGCCAACATGTACACGGCAATGCAAAGCATGGGCGCGGGACTGCATGTTTACCGTCTCGGCAAGACGGCGGAGGTAACGGCGCTGATATGGTACGGAAAGGAAAAGCCTGACGGCGGATACGAATGGACATTTCAGAAGGAGCAGGCGGACGCTGAAAAGATTGTACAGCTTAATCGCTTATCCTCAAAAACATACGAGGGAGCCGCATACATACAGTATGCCATCGAGGGCACCCACGACAATCCCGCTGGCTGGCGTCTGAGCGATTCTCCAAATACTTCTCCCGCAGCCGCGTTCAGCGAAAATATTCCCGCCAACAGAGTTAAAGCAGACGGTCCCGAATCTTTTATGAACGGCAGCGACAGCGGAGAGAAAAGATATTTTTCCGTAAGCGATACGGAAGAGGTCGAACTGATAATGAACAATCATTCAAACCTCAAATCCGTACATTTTGTTTTTCTCAACAAATTGGAGGAAGCCGAAAATGTTCTGTATTACCCCAAAGGAATGAAAGTCATAACTTCGGTTTTACTTTACAACGACACATCGGATCATATGTATTATTACGACCTGATGGAAAGCATTATGACCAATGCGGGTCTGGAATTCGGTTCCTGTTATGAGGACTCAAGAGCAAGCGTAACATTTTCCGGCAGCGAAGGCGATAATGTGTGGACGCAGACGGTAACGGGAATTACCGTTGAAAAGGACACATCACAGCTTGTGTGGCTTGAATGGACAACTCCGGATAACCTTGACGTTATGACTTTGACGGTGACTCCCAGTGCGGGGACGTTGGAAAACAACGATGAAAAAGTAAACAGGATCATTTTTACCGTATATTTATACGATCCGTTTGCCGAAAAGACTCCCCCGGATCCGAGATCTGACGATAAAGCCGACGGCTTCAAAACTTCCCTGTCCGAAAACTTTTATAATGGCAATAAGCTGTCCGGAAGTATTCCGCCGCATTCATGGACAGTTCGGGATTCGATATCCAAGCTTTCACTTTCAGTAAGCTCTTATTGGTACTACTATACAGACGGATTCTTCAAAGTAGTATATCCCGGCGATTTTTTGGGTGATTACGGGGATATAGACCATATAGAGGTAAATTTAAAATACGACGTCTCTACCGTGTTTTATACCAAAGATTCATATACGGTGACAGCATCCGCGTCGGCGGAGATAATGCCGAGCAATTACTGCCCCACATGGTATGAAAAAAACGGAATAACATATATGGCGAGCGGTTACGGTATATACACTGCTGTACAAGGAGAGCTGCATATAACAAAAACAACCAAAGAAATGTCTTGTTCCGGAGAAGCCGATTCTTGGAGTTCAACATCTTCCACGGAAAGCAGGGTAATATCCGTGGGAGAAGACTATGACGGAGCGGCGGTCAGCTTCCAGGTGGCGGAAAGCCTTTTTCCGGAATTTTACTACGGAAAATCCACCAGAGGAAACTATAACCGAATATTGAAATTAAATCCTTCGGGAGAGTTTAACTTTAAAGAGAACAAGTACAGTACATTAAATGATACCGTGCACTACACACCGTTGTGGTACCCTGATAACGCCGATTATAAGACTCTTACAAATATGCTGTACGCATACACTCCCTTGGGAATGATCGAGGTAAACGGAGTCGGAAGCAACCCGATACGCATATTGGGAAACGTTTATGATGATTGGCATGTGGCGGTTGTGAGGTAAGTGAAGGTTGACAAAAATATAAAAATACAGTAAAATTAAGAAAGGCGGATAGCTTGTATGTTTCATAGAAGGGCAAAAAAACAACTGCGCGAATTGTGCCGTAAAATGAGGATGGCTGAAATCGAAGCTGACGACCTAAAATGCTATGAGCTTCTCAGGGAATTTAAGCTTTGTTACGCTAAATGTCCGTTAGATAAAAGCTATGACGGGTTCAGTACCGGGCATTACGGATTCTTTAGAAATCTGTTTCCTTTGTGGAGAGCCTTGACACGTGAGGATTATAATCTGGCGCTGCATGAAATAAACACCGTCATAGCTCTTAACCGGATTTTTCAGATTAGAATAAAAACGGCTCTCGGCGATCTGCTGAATAAATATGTGAAGTAAAGGAATAGCGTTATGCTGTATAAAATATCGGAAATGATTAAGAAAATAAAAAGCGGGATAAACCCTAAACGGAGCAAATACCCCTACATATGCTGCCCGGGAAGTTACGGTCCGGCTCTGGATTTTGTGGAAAATTTTTTATGTTACTGCCATACTGCGGAAGAGGAAAAACTTTTTCTGAATTATGTTATTGAGCTTATCGGACGTGATATTGAAACATCCGTGGAGACTTTGCATGTATATAAACCCGAACACGAGGCTTGTTGTATGGATAAACCTTTTCCCATTTATTGCGCCGATAAGCCCTACGTCAGCATATCGCTTGTAAACAAAGAAAACAAAATTACAATCGAGCTTGAAAAAAATATCGTTATAACCGAGCCTTGGGATTTATACCTCAGATTGCTTCGTAATTTGAAAAACATAAAAGAAAATAAATTTCAATATGACAGAGATAATCATGATGTCGTTTATTATCCGTATATGAATATATGCAGGGTTGAAAGCGGGAATCATTCGATTTCATGCGGCAAGCATTTCAAAAACGGTACTGTTGAAGCATGCGTTTACGATACGGAAACAGCGTTCAAATACATTGATACCGACGGCAAAAATTGGATTTTTCACAAAGGGTACATGCAGCCCCAAGAGGTTGTGGATTTCAGATACGCGCTTCTTTTTCAAATCGCGAAGCTTCTGTATAATTCGGAGAAAGAGAATAGCACAAAAGAGTCTTAAAATATTAAGGCTCTTTTTTATTGGAAAAATTCAAGGAAAGGAGCACGCGGAATGCCCGAAAACAAAAAAACGACCAGAAAATTCAGCGTAGTGGTTCCGGAAGGCGTATATGAAAATCTTGCCAAAGCAGCAAGAGAAAAGCACACCACAATAGCGGACGTTGTTCGTTCGTTTATTTCCAAAGGCTTAACGGTGGAATGGGCTGAGGGCTCGGAAAATTTCATACGCGGTATAGTGCGCGAGGAAACGGAAAACGTAACGAAGCACTATAACGAGCGCCTTATAAGGCTTATTGTAAAAGCCGCGAAGGGTTCTTTGTCGGCGTTGTATCTTCTTTTGTTGTTGATCCAGAACGAATACGCAAACGAAGCCACCACCGAGGATATACTGTCCTCGGCGTTTAAACAGGCGGCAGGATACCTTAAGCTTAAGGATCAAAATGTGGAAGAATATATAAAAGACGCAAGAGAATTTATCACCGCAAGTAAGAAAATAGGAAGAAAGGAGGACGGATAATGGCATTACTGATATACAAGCAGTGGCACCGGAACGCAAATCTTACAGGCACACCCAACAGTAACGCAAAGCATATTAAGTATATAGGAGAGCGCATTCACGCACTGAAGAAAAACAATCCGGAGAACGGACTTTTCGGTAAGTTTGGCGGAAAGCCTTTTACGGACAATATCAGCACCAAGGCTGCGGAAAAATACGTAGCTTCAATATCGAGAGACGGGAAAACCGTATTCCGAAGCTGCATATCTTTTACGCCCCAAAGAGCGGTAATGTTGGGTCTTGAGAAAAATATTGACCGCTGGGAGGAATTCGCCAAATATCACATATATTCCATCGCAAAAAATAACGGCATAGGAATGAAGGATATCGAATATCTTGCAGCGGTTCACGATAAAGAAGGTCAGCCGCATATACATATCGTGTTCTGGAATAAAAATCAGCAGGTTGGAGTCAACTATGTGAACCCAAAGGTGTGCGGCAATATCCGGGACGACCTTGAAACAAACGTTTTCGGAGAGCTTGCGGAGGAAATAAACATCGAGGAAGAAACGGAAAGTCTTGTCGGCAACCCGTCCTATACCGTTGACAACGGCGACAGTGTGAGAAAAGCCCTTATTTCGTTAACCTTCGGCAATGAGAAAAAAGCGCAGTTTGATATTCAGAATAAAATGCTTGAGTATTTTATCAGCGGCGCGGAAAACGCGGTCAATGAAATAAAAGAATTTCCCGAACTTATAGCGATGTTTGATGAAATTGCGGACAGCGTACCGAAAAGGGGGCGGCTTTCCTACGGATATATGCCGCAGGAGGTAAAAAAACTTATTGACAATTTGAGCAATAAGCTTATGAATACGTTTCCCGAACTAAAAGATTTATTTGAAGGTTATTTAATCTCAAAAAAGCAGGTAGCGGAAATGTACAACAGCACGGAAACGGCATACGGCAGACTCCAAACGGCAACCACTGTCGGTAAAGCTAAAGATAAGCTGTATGCAAAAATGGGGAATAAGATATTAAAGGCAATCAGTTCATATAAGCTTGAATTAAAAGCTAAGACGGACGCCGAGTGCAGAGCGGAATACGAACGTTCACAATCGGTAATGAAAAGCCTGCATGTCGTTGACTTGACCATGTCAATATCACGTCTTTTATGCCGGGAACTTTCAGGTACTCAAGGTGAATCCGCCTCAGCCGGAGGAACGGGAAAATTTGCTTTCGGTACCGGGGACTTGTCCAAACAAGCAAGAATAGAGCTTGTTTATGAGAATAAGGATAAAGGGAAAGGAGAGGAAAGATGAACAAAGGCAAAAGACCGAAGAATCGTTCGCCTTAACAGATTATAATGAGCCGCAATTACAAGCGGCTCTTTTCTTTTACCCAAAAACCGTGAAAGGATGGATTCGTATAGATAAAGCGAAAAGAATCATAATTGCCGTAACAGCCTTTATCCTTATGACCGCAGGCGGCGCAATGGGTACGGTTATAATAGATCAGGCACTTTCGGGAAAAGAGATTAAGCCGTGCGGCTTGATGGAAAGCATAGAAATCATTTCGGAAAACGAGAAATGCAAACAGTGGTTTATCGTGTTCGAGCTAATATCTGCTGTGCTTTGCACCACGCTGGTTATTACGCGGAACGACAGCTATAAATCCAAAAAAGTGAAAATAACCGACAGGATTTCAACCCCCGCGCCTATGGGCGAAGGGCAGCATGGAACGGCAAGATTTATGACCGAAAAAGAAAAGAAAAAACATCATAAAAGCTTTGTGCTTGACGGCGGGAATCTCGTAATAGCCAAGCTGGCCGCAGAAGGCGGTAGACGGGGCAAGGCGGCGGTAAAATACAAAAAATCCATGAAAAAAAGCCGTAAAAGAGAAAAATGCGATACCGTCAAATACGGAGGTTTGGTCGGAAAAATACAGGATCTGGCACAGACGGCGGCGGATATCATATTTTTTCCCTGCCGCAAGGTAAAAAAATTGCTTATCGAAGCTAAAAACACGGTTGTTCGTCCCTTTTACAGATTCGGAGAAAAGGCGAAAAAAATAAAAGAGTCCTTTAACCGAAAAAGAGGAAAGGCAAAATCGAAAATGCTGAAACTGCTTATAGGTCAGCGGGAAAATACCGGTTTAAGAGAAAATGAAGTGGCTTTAGAGAAAACCGAAAACAAAACATCGGTTATCACCTGTACAAAAGGGCTGCCGAATAAAGCAGGACTGGTTATAGACTATAAAAAGCTTGGAGACGGCAGAGAGCGCATAACGTGCCTGACAGAAGATGTTCATACGCTGATCTGCGGCGCAACCGGCTCCGGCAAGACAAGGAGAATGGTTATACCGACAGTATGCAGCCTTGCCCTTGCGGGGGAAAGCATTGTAATAACCGATCCGAAGGGAGAAGTTTACGCGTATACTGGAGATTATCTTAGAGCGCTCGGATATGAGGTATGTATATTAAACTTTTTTGATCCGGCGGTATCAATGTCGTATAATCCGCTTCAGCCTGTTATCGACGCGGTAAATGACGGCGATACAACCCTTGCGGCGTCACGGACGTGGGATCTGACAAGCTTCCTTGTGGAAAAAAACGATAAATCGGAACCGATCTGGTCAAACGGTGAAATGTCGATTATCGCGGCGGCTGTATTGTGCGTTGTGTATGACAATAAGGATAAACCACAGTATCAGAATTTAACCAATGTATATTGGTTCATTGCCAATATGTGCAAGGAAATTGTGATAAGAACAGGCGAACAGTTCACCGAAGGAGAAAACACGGGAGCCGACAAGGGAAAAAAGATCCTCCCGATAACGGAATATGTAAAAGCGCTTCCCGATACACACCCCGCGAAGCCGCTGTTGGGAATTTCAAGCGTTGCGCCGGAAAAAACCGCGGGCAGCTTCTACACCTCGGCTCTTACCACCCTCAGACTCTATACCGCGGGCAATATTTATAATATTGTAAAAAGCAGCGAATTTTGTCTTGAAGGGTTGGGGAAGAAAAAACAGGCATTATTTTTCATATTGCCCGATTCCAAAACGACCTACTACTCTATCGTATCTTTGCTGTGCTCCCAGACCTACGATTTGCTAACCGAATCCGCCAAAAGAAACGGCAACCGCCTTAATAACCGTGTAAACTTTGTACTCGACGAATTCGGAAACTTTGCAAAAATCCCCGATTTTTGCACAATGCTTACGGTGGGGCGCGGCTACGGAATTCGTTATAACCTGTTTGTACAGTCATTTTCTCAGTTGGAGGAAAAATATGAAAAAACAGGTGAAATGACCGTAAAAAACAACTGTGTGTGGGTTTATCTTGCTTCCAATGACGGTCAGACTCATAAGGACTTTGAGACCCGCTTGGATAAATATACCACAAGCAGTTACAGCCTTACCAGCAGCGAAGCGTCTGGAACAAGTTCGGGGTCGAGATCCAGTAATGTGAATTTAATCGAACGCAGCCTGCTTACATCGGGGGAAGTCGGAATGATAAAAAAGCCTTGGCTCTTGACCTCGGAAACGGGGCAGTATCCTATGATCTCAAGATTGCCCGATTTGTCAAAATGGAAATATAACGACATTTTGGGATTAGGCGACGAAAATCATAATACCGCCTTTATCGAGTATGTACAAGCCAAAGAACACCGCCGAACAGATGAAGAAATTCAACTGTGGGGCATTTGGAATCTGTTTACTCAGCGCGGTGTAAATCTTACGAACATTCATCAAAGAATACGGGATTTTCTTTACGGCGATACAGAATTCGGATTTGCGGAAGGCGTCTGTAATTACGGTGCACCTGCCGAATCATTGAAAAGAAACGGAAATGCCAATAGGCTTGATTTGGAAGAAAAACGAAAAAGCTTTGAAAGAATACAGGACGTAACGGAGCTTAAGGAGCAAATTACGGTACTCAGAAACGAGATAAAGAAGCTTAGCAAGGAGCTTAGCGAAGAGCAAAGCACCAACCGCGAAAAAATGGACGAGCTGTCCGAAGAGATTTCGTACATAACGGACGAGCTTCGTACCGCACTGTCCGTTTTAAACCTGCGCGAAAAACAAATGTAAATAGAGGAGGAACAGAAAACATGAATCAAAAGCTAACGGCAATAAAATTATTCTGCGGAAAAGTACTCGGCTTCGCGGGGTCTCAGATTGCCACCGGCACTACAAACCTTATTAACGATGTTACCACATGGTTATATGTGCTGGTGCCGCTTGCGGGGGTTGTATTTCTTATATATTTTTCAATCCGCCGCGGCTCGGCCGATCAGCAGGATAAAAAACAGTGGGACGACAGAATCAAAACGGTTATTGTATCCGTTATTATCGGCTTGCTGGCTACCGTTATAGTTAATATTATAAGCAGCTATTACGGTACGGGCGGATAAAAATAAGAAAGGATGACATACGCATGAAATTGTTTTACTTATCGGGGGTTCCGCCTTAATACATTTCATGGGCGTACCTGTACCAATCTTTAATTAAGCTGCAGACTTGATTAAAGATTGCACCCGAAACACTAATTCCACAGTTTTAAAAGGGATTAGTATCATACATCTGCAAACAAGAACATATTTTAAAATATTTATCATACGGAGGAAAAAACAATGAAAGTTTTAAACAAAATCAAGAATGGAATCGCAACCCTCAGAAACAAAATTCAAAACGGCATTACCACCGCTCAGACAAAGCTTGCCGCCAAGAGCGCAAGCTTGCAGGCTGAGCTTGCGGAAGAAGCCGGTGCAAATACTCATACCGACGTTACCATCTGGATCGTAATCGGCGTTACCCTCGGAGCTATTGCTCTTGCCGCGCTGATCTATATTTTCAGAGACGTTGTAATGGAGAAGGTGGAAGAGATGATTAACAATATGTTTGGCAATGCCAACAATCCCAACCCCTAAGCGCGTTCAGCGAGAGAAATATAAGAATTACAAAACGGGGCTGCCTGCCCCGTTTTTAATTTTTATATATTTATGATAGGAGGCGCAAAGTTAATGATTGTAATAATTTGTGTTTTGCTTGCGGGAATCATAAGCGCATTGCTTGCGTTTGCGGAACCTATGCTTGACGGAATGTTTTCCGTTGTATTCGACGTTGCGGGGCAGATACCCGGTGTTGATTGGCAGCTGATTGTAAGAGGAATATCCGACGTGATATATCAGGCGACGGTTTATCTGATGATAATAAAATTCTTGGTAAAAATGTTCAACACCTATGTATTGTGGAGCGACGGCGAGGACGCCGATCCGATCCAGATGGTCACGAATTTTGCGAAGGCTGCCGTTGTGGCGTTTTCTTTCCCGTATATTTACCGTTATTTTATAGGTATAGCACAGGGAATGATCAATGCGATTTTCAGTAATATAACTTATGCGACGGGAACGGATCTGAACAATTTCTTTGAAGGCGCGGTATCGTCTTTGGGGATCGGACCCCTTGTGGTGGGCATAGTTTTTCTTGTGGAAATAATAATTATGTATTTTTCGTTTATGAAGCGCGGTATCGAGCTTGAAATGATGATATTGGGCGTGCCTCTTGCATGTACGGGTCTGTTGGATAACGACAAGGGAATTTTTAAGTCGTACATGAACCAGATGGTGAAAATCCTGATTACCGTCATGTTTCAGCTTATAATTATGAAGGTAGGATTAGCCATTGGTTTAACATGTCTATATATTTCTT
>CANDLP010000062.1 GCA_947385505.1 uncultured Clostridia bacterium | reverse complement strand
GCTTTGCCCCGGACCCCAGTTCCTTTTTGGCGTCCAAAAAGGAACCGAAAAAAACGGTGCGCGGCTTCGCCGCTTTTTTTATTGGATTGCTTTTTTTTCTTTTTCCTTCATTTTTTCCGCATAATGCTTCGGCGAACACCCGAAATTTTTCTTAAACACTCTGGAAAAATAAAGCGGTTCGGCAAATCCGCATACATAAGCGATTTGCGACACATTTTGTTCAATATCTCAAACCGAACAAAGCAGTTTTTCCGCCATTTGCATACGAAGGCTCACCAAATAATTATGCGGCGTCATGCCGACTTCGCTTTTGAACAGTTTTCTCAGATAGTCGTAACTGAAAGGTATGGTCTGTAAATATTTGTCCAGCTCGTAATCGCAGTCCGTACAATTCTGCATAATATTGCTTTTTATCGCCCCGACCACATCTCTGAGCGGCTTAGTGCTCTGAAACGCGATAACGTAGTTAACGATAAGATTTCCGAAAGCTTCAATGATAAGCTGATGGTTGTGTATCTTGCTGTTAAAGTAATAAAATGCGTCGTTAAAAGCCGTCAGAATATGATGATCGCTGTCGTCTGAAACAACTATGGGATTCCTGAAGGGGAAGGTTGCGTCCTTTATATTGATATGTATATTTGTGAAGCCCTCGTCGCTGTTGTTCATGTGGGAAGCGCCCGGGGGAATAATTACGATATCCCCCGAATTGTACTTCATAATAGAGTCGTCAAACGCAAACTGTCCGCTTCCTCCCGTGCAGTAAACCAATTCCCAGCTTTCGTGCGAATGGCGGTGCATGGAAAAGGTGATCAGGTTTTTGCCGATATAAACTATGTTATTCATTTGGCCCTCTTTTCAAAAATTACATAAACGGTATATTGCCCTAACATAAAAAGTAAATATGTTATAATTGCACAAAAATTATTAACGGCTATTGCAAAAATATAAACAATATGCTATACTATCTATAAATAAAGCCCGAATAAATATTTCCGATTATCATTGTATTTGTTTTTTTCAAAATATCGGTTTCCCGTTAAAATAAAAGGGTTCTTAGGCTTTGTTAAAATTTTTGAGCAGTTTGTCTTTATCTTCCTCGGAAAGAATTCCGCTCCACTTAACTCGCTGTGCGCTTGTGACCGGGTCGGTTCCGTATTCGGCGAACCTCGCGGTCTTGTCCCTTTCGGTGTCGTTCCATTTGTCAAATCCTTCCGCTGCAATGTGACTTTCGTACTCGCATTGAATAAAGCTCGCTTTTCCGTAGTCCCGCCAAGGGCGCGCCAAATATATTGAACCGTCTTCCACGCCCTCGCTGTGGGTAAAGCGGCAGCGGTTAAATACAAATCCCGTTTCTTGAGAAGCCGAATGAGCGGGAGCCGCGGCATATCCGTGTCCTCTTGCGTCGGGAACCGACCTTATTTCACAGCGGTCGAATAAAACATCTCCGCAGCCGAAGATAAAATCTACCGTTCCCGCTATAAAGCATTCCTTGAATACCTGCTTCATTGCTCCTCCGCGGCGCAGCTCGTCTTTCAAAAAACCGTCGTACCTTTCTATAAGGTCGGGGGGCAAAGGCCCGCAAAAAACCGTGTCCTGGGTAGATACAAATCCGCAGTTTACAGCCGAAAAATTGTCGGCGCACACCGTAAGCGCAACTTCCTGTCCCTTTATTTCCGGTGAATGAGAGTCGTTTTCGACGGTAAGGTCCCTTAAACGGACATTATCCGCCAGTACTGCCGCGGTATATGTGCGGAATGTGTTGTATTCCTTACCTGTTTCGTCAAGTTTTTTGGCATAATCGTCGTATACTATAACAGTGCTGTCCTTTCCCGCGCCGATTATCTCGATATTGGGCACGGCTATTTCAAGCTTTTCACGGTAAACTCCTTTTTCAAGCACTATGCGCGTGTTTTCGGACGCATATTTCAGCACATCTGACAGTTTGTTTTCCGGCGATACATGAATACTTTCCATCGGCTTTTCCTTTCATTTGAAGAGATGACTAAATAAGATATGTTTTTTTCGGTTCGTCTATGTATCCGATTATATATGTTATTGGTTTCTTTTTCAACAGCAAATTCGTATTTTCATTAAAATACAACAAAAAAATTTACCGAGTTTTAGTACTTTTCATTAAATTTCTGAAATGCGGAAAAGAAAACTGAATGTAATAAAAAAAATAAATATCCGATTTGTCCATAAACTGTCGTGTATTTGGTGTATACATTTGACGTCTTTTGGGTTACAATTAGTAAAACCTGTTTTGTAAATAACCTACAAAAATTTACGATATTGTAAAAAATAATTTGATATTTTTTTATCAATGAATTTCTGGAATCTTTTGTTTCGATATATCCGAATATGTTTTTCTTTTTGATTTCGGATAGTATCGGTACGTTTTAGCGCGTTTTGATACTTTTTGCCGAAAATATACCTTTATACATAAATAAAGAACCGAGTTTTATTTTATGAAAAATATTTCCTTTAATCAATACAGAGCCGTTGATTTGACGATACTGGCGGTAATTACGGCGGTGTTTGAAGCAATAACCGCATTTGCCGCCACAAAATGGTTTCCCGGCGAGCTTTACGCCGTTTCCCCCACGATTGCCATGGTATGTATAGTAATGATGCGCTGGGGAGGCTTTGCGGCAATAAATGCCGCTGTTGGCGGAATGGCGTTTTGTCTTGCTTCGGGGGCGACCGAAAAACAGATTCTGATTTATGTAATAGGAAACTGCTTCGCTCTCCTGGCGCTTTTACTGTTTAAATATCCGGGAAAAAACAAAATCAAGGATAAATTTTATTTTACGGTGCTGTTTGTAATTGCCGCTTATACGGGCGCACAGATCGGAAGATGGTTGGTCGGACTGGTATGCGGGGGCGCGGCTGATTCTGTTATAATGTTTTTTGCTACCGATATGCTTTCTCTTTTGTTTTCCGTTGTAATAGTGCTTATTTCCCGAAAAGGGGACGGGCTTTTTGAGGATCAGAAAAGCTATCTTATCAGGCTTGATAAGGCGAGAAGGAAAAAAGAAGCCGAAGATTATTACGGGCAGTAAGCCGGAAAAGTTTTATAAGCCGAAATTTGCTTATGGGCATGCCCATAAGCGATTGATTGAGGATATTTATCCTCAATCAATCATAAAAACAATCTATTACAGCAGATGCGATAGGTTTTTGCGTTTTATTGAATTTAATTTATGAAAATATTATTTCAGGAGGATTTTAAAGATGCAACTGAACGCTGCCGATTATCTGATTTTCGATGAAGAAAGCGGAACTTACATCGAAAATCCGGAACAGGTTGTACGCGACGATGTTGAAAAGCATCACTGGCTGAACGTTCTGAAAACGGTGCTGAAGGACTGGCGGCTTTACCTTATGCTTGTGCCTATGCTGCTGGTATTTCTTTTGTGGCGTTACTTCCCGATGTACGAGCTGTTGGGATGCTTTAAGGTTACCGATGACGTAAAGCCGGTTGCGGAACAATTCTATTCGGGCTTTTCCTATTTCAAGCAGCTGCTGGTAGGTACCGGAACGCTTACCACCGAATTCTGGAGAGCTTTCCGCAATACTTTCCTGCTCAGCTTCTACGGGCTTTGCTTCGGCTTCCCGATGCCTATCATTATTGCGCTGTTTTTCAACGAGATCCGCTCCAACATTCTGCGCAGCACTTATCAGGTAATGACCTATCTGCCCAAATTTATGTCAACGGTAGTTATGACTTCCCTTGTTATGATGCTGGTTAAACAAGGTTCTCTCACCTCCGGTACGGGCATACTTTCCCAGCTTCTTGTTCAACTGGGAGCAATAAGCGAGGAAACGGCCTACGCGGGTCTTATGAACGATCCGAGCTTTTTCAGGGCAATCTATCAGATAAGCGGTATCTGGGAGGGCGCGGGCTACGACAGTATAGTATTCTTTGCGGCGATAATCGCCATATCGCCCACCAGCTACGAGGCCGCGCAGATAGACGGCGCGGGAAAGATGTCACAGATGAGGTACGTGGTTTTGCCTTGTATACTGTCTACCATAGTAATTATGCTTATAACCAGGATTGGTTCTCTGCTGAATATTGGCTATGAAAAAGTCCTGCTTCTCTATAACCCCAATACATACGTTACCGCGGACGTTGTTTCCACCTTTGCGAACCGCTACGGTATAGCGGGCACCATGAAGGGGCTGGCTTCCGCCGCGGAAATGATGAACAACGTAATAGGAATGCTGCTGGTTATCGGCGCAAATACAATATCGCGCAAGGCGTCCGACGTGTCGCTGTATTAAGGATAAAGGAGTTAGCGGTTTATTATGAAAAGAAAACTCGAAATTTCCGAGCTTATATTCAAAATTATAAGCTATACGCTGCTTACAATATTTGCGGTCTGCTGCCTGTATCCCTTTCTTTATGCAATCTCCGCTTCCATAAGCGGAAGACACGCGGTGGAGTACAACGAGCTGATCTTATTCCCGAAGGATATCCAGTTTGACGCGTTTTCAAGAATGTTTAACGACAATATGTTCTGGAACGCTTACACCAACACTTTGTTTATAACCTTCTACGGAACCATCTGGGCTTTGTTCACATCAATTTTCGGAGCTTATGCTCTTTCCAAAAAACGTCTTTTGTTCCGAAAGGGCTTTAACTTCTTTCTTGTATTCACCATGTGGTTCAGCGCGGGGCTTGTACCTCAGTACCTGAACTATCTGGACACAAAGCGTGTGTTCAACGCTGTGGGCATTATGGACGACAAGTGGCTTGTAGTTATTGCAATGGGTATGGCGGCGATGAACATTATACTTCTGCGAAACTCCTTCGAGGGAGTTCCCTCCGAAATAGAGGAGGCGGCGATAGTCGACGGAGCCACGGAAATGCAGGTTCTCTGGCGCGTGTACATACCTATGAGCAAATCAATAATCGCAACGGTAGCTCTGTTCTTCGGAATCTCCCGTTGGAACGGATATTTCTGGGCAAGGCAGATGATTTCCAACTCCAACGAGCATCCGCTTCAGGTCTTTATAAGACTTAAGCTGGAACAGTATACCGATCCCGAACAGATGGCCGCGTGGAACGAGGTGTATGCTTCGGATTCAATGATCTATGCTCTTATCGTCTGCTCGATTGTTCCCATTTTAATTATTTATCCCTTTATCCAGAAATACTTTGCCAAGGGCGTAAATGTTGGCGGCGTAAAGGAATAAAAAACCAAAGTTGTCAATCGCAAACGCGATCGATATAAAAAGAGGTAGTGCCGCAAAATACGCATGGCAGGGAAGCCGGCGGAAAAGAGAAATTTACGCGGCATTATCAAAATCAGAAAAGCATTTATCCTTAAAGGAGGAAGAAATGAGAAAGTTAAGAATCACGTCTTCATTGATTGCCGTTTCTTTGGCTGCATCTACGCTTCTTACGGCGTGCGGTCCGAGCGGCACCGATGATAATTCAACCACAACAGCGGGTACAACCACTTCGGCGGCCACAACTACCGCCGCTGCAAACAATTCCGGCAGCGATACCACCACCGCCGCCGAAAGCAACACTCCCGCTTCCGCTCTTGCGTATGACGCAGGCACTACGCTCCGCATGGCTACCGGTTATAACAGCAAGGATACCGGACTCAGCTTTGACGCCGAGATTGCCGGCGAAGGGATCCAGCTTGCGGACGGCAACACCTATCACACCGGAGACCTGAAGCCTACATGGGTAGAGGTTCAGAACAGACTGAACATCACCTTTGAGGATAAGTACCAGGGCAACAACTCCACCAAGGAGTTTGAGTACTGGCAGGCTCAGCTGGATCAGGTTGATATGGTCAGCGGTACGGCTTCCCTGCTTACCGAGAACGGTACTGCGGGCGCTCTCGTCAACATTGCCGATTATTTGGACAGCATGCCCAACTTCAAGGCTTATCTTGATCAGAACCCCATCGTTCGTCTCTCCATTACCGGTTCCACTTCCGGCGATACTAAGGGCGCTATTTACTTCTCCCCTTACTTCGACGGTGTAAACGATATAGAGCGTATGCCTCTTATGAGAGTTGACTGGGTAGCCAAGCTGCTTGACGGCGACGGAGCTTTTGCCGCCGACGCCAGCAACACCACAGCCGCTCCCGTATATCAGCCTTATATGCCTACAAGCGGCAAGGTTGACATTGAGACCGTTAAGCTTGACGGCAGCGGTACCGAGACCGTTACCAAGGATTACGACAAGGGCGGAAACATTATCGCCAAGATGAACGAAGCGGGCGCTATGAGCGGTGTTGACGCCGTAAATATGCTCCGTACATATATTGACGAGACTTACAACGGATACTACGGTTCTACCCGTTCCAATCTGTTCGTTGGTCAGAATGCCGCTTGGGACGCCGATGAGCTTGTTGCTCTCCTTCGCTGCGTAGTGGCTAACCCTCAGACTCTTAACGGCACAGACAGCATTCAGGGTCTTTTCTCCCGTGAAGACGACAACAACCAGAGAAGAGTTGATATGTTCCGTTTCGCCGGTTCTCTCTTCGGCGTTCGCGGTCTTGAATCCAGATCCGATTACCTCTATGTAGGCAATGACAACAAGCTTCATGACGCCCGTCAGGAGCCCGAAGCATACGCCGCTATGGACAGAATGCACGCTATGGCGGAAGAAGGCCTTATCTCCAAGTCCTTCCTCGACAGCTCCAAGGAAAGCTCCTCCACAATGCTGGAAAATGACATGGGCTTTATGCACTATGACTATAACCAGACCCAGACCGTACTTAACGAAACCAAGCTTCAGAAGGAAGACGGCGAGAAGTATATGGCGGCTATGGTGCCCGTTGCTCACTGGTTCGACGGTACCTCTGAGGACGGTGTGTTTATGAGATTTACCGAGTCCTGGCGTTCCGTTAAGACCGACGGTTGGGGAATCTCCAAGGCAGGCGTAGGCGATGATACCAACAAGCTTAACGCTGCTCTGTCCCTTATCGACTATGCTTACAGCCCCGAAGGACAGATTCTTATGTCCTACGGTCCCGACGCTTTCATTATGACCGACGCTGACGGCAATTACATGACATTTAAGTTCAACGGCGTTGATATGCCCATGATCGCTCAGGCTACCTATGATGAGCTTTGGGAAAAGGCAAGCGGCAACTATACCAACTATGCGCGTAAATACTTGGGCTCTACTCTCAGCTTCGTAAAGAGCCAGGCGTTTGAGTACCAGTGCACCTCCGAAGCCGGCAGAGAAGGCGCAGGCTATATCTCCACCGCTATCGGCTTAGGCACTATCAAGCATCCCGAGCTGGCGCTTACCGAAAACGCATGGTATACCTCCGTTCCTACCGTACTGCCCAACACAAAGACCGAAAATGATATGATCGGTACATTCACAGAGCTTGGCTCCAAGGGTAAGTTCGGTCAGAACAAGGACGGCGAGAACCTCTTCGTTAACATTATCTGCGGCGGCTACTCCGGCGAAGGCACTTCTTCCGCCGAAGAGACTATAACCACCGTAAGCGATACTTGGAGCGGCGCTCAGTATCTTGCTCTCAAGCAGGACGCTTGGCAGAGACTTGTGACCTACTACAACGAGATGAACGGCTGATTGCCGGAATTCTCCGAAGCGCTGTAAAATTTATGTAAATAAAAATGCGCTGTGGGATTAACTTTTAACTTAAATTTGATTTTTCAAATATTAAGGCTTCAACCGAGGATTTATCCTCGGTTCGGCCGGGCGAAAAATACCGCTTTTTCGTCGGGCCGAGCCGAGAAGGTTCTCCCTTGAAGACCGATCTACCCGCCTAAACGGCATTTAACGGAGTTATTTCTTTCCCGATTGACTCTTGAATAATTTATGCGCAATTAAATCCTGAGATATTATGTTATTCCTAAGGAACGTAACATAAAGGAAGAGGGCTTTTATGTATAAGAAACAATTAACATTTCAGAAAATAGTCTGCTTTGCGATGTTGGCTGCGGCAGTTTTGGTATTTATATACTCGCTCGGCATTATGACCGACTTGTATGACAGTCTGTACTCTACCATGAGAAACCCCGATGATTATACTGAATCAACTGTGGCGGGATCGTCGATCTATTACGAAATGCAGCCCTTTAACTCAACCTTTACCAAGATATCCATAGGGCTTATTCTCGTTACTTTGGTCTTATTCCTGACCAACACACATTCCCGCAGGAAGTATTACATAGGCAATTATATTGCGGTAGTGCTTTCCACGGTGTGCAATACTGCGGTATCCGTATGGTCGCTTTCCGAAATATCGGCTTATAAGGTTCAGTATCTCCAGATAGACTTTGCCGCTCTTAAAGAGCACTCTGAGCTTTGGAAAACCTATTATACCGATTCCACCTTCTGGTTTGACGTATCATATTTTGTATTTGGGCTTCTTTTTTTGGTTACCGTACTGCTTATTGTCAATCTGATTCTGAAAATACTCATGATGAAGGAAGAAAAACGTCTTATCGGCACAGGAAAGGAGATGAAAGCATGACCGTTAACAACGACGCTCTCATAAAAAAAGACAGGCTTCGTTTTACCAAAAACAAGCTTTCCTCTTCGCTTACTCTGCTGGCGATAGTTTTTAACGCGCTTTACTTTGTCTGTATCTATAAATCCGACGTAGGATCCTATTATTATCAGTATATGATAGGAATTTCCGTTGTTTATAACCTTTTGTTCATGCTTATTGCGTTTTTGTCCTCCGAGGGCGTAAAAAGCTATAAGCTGAATTATTCCTATGTCCTTGTGCTTCTGGGACTGGGACAGATAATACGTATCTTTATTCTGCCTATGGACGCCGCGCAGGCAACCGTTACCTTAAGCGGCGAGGAAGAGGTGGTAATGGGAAGCGGACAATTTACACGCATATGCGTTTATCTTATCGCGTCTGCGGCGCTTTGTATCATTGCGGGAATAATTGCATTCTTTAAAACCCGCACGCTTGCTGCCTATCAGGCTGAGCTTGACAGAAAGAACATATCCGCACAGCAATAATATAAAGCAACCGGAGCGAATCGGGCAGAAAATGCTTTTGACCCGTATCCTGCGCGGCCGCGCAGGTTGTTCTCCGCAGGAAGGGATTGATTATAAAGATGAGCAGTTTGAAATTACAGCATCTTGACAAAATATACGACAACAAGGTACAGGCGGTTTTTGACTTTAATCTTGACGTGAACGATGGCGAACTTATAGTTCTCGTAGGGCCTTCGGGCTGCGGAAAATCCACCACGCTCCGCATGGTGGCGGGGCTTGAGGATATTTCGGGAGGAAAACTCATAATAGACGGCAAGGACGTTACTGCGATGCCTCCGAAAGACCGCGACATAGCTATGGTGTTCCAGAATTACGCTTTGTACGGCCATATGACCATTTATGAAAATATGGCGTTTTCTCTTATGCTTAGAAAAGAAAACAAAAACGAGATA
>CANDLP010000061.1 GCA_947385505.1 uncultured Clostridia bacterium | reverse complement strand
GTAAGCTTGACATAAGTAGAAGGTACCTGTTCAGCTTCCGCGGAAATCACCTTATAACCAATACCGGTAAGCTTTTCCGCAACATCGGTTACTTTGCCGGGATCGGCGGTTATTTCTACGCAGCCATCTTCAAAGGAAAAATCGTCGCCGCCTGCTTCAAGGATATCCTCCATAGCTTTATCCTCGTCAATATCCTCGTCCTCGTTATCCAGTACTATTATTCCTTTTTCCGAGAACATGAAGCTTACACAGCCCGTAGTGCCTAAGTTTCCGCCAAACTTGTCAAAATAGTGGCGTATCTCGCCGGCGGTGCGGTTACGGTTGTCAGTAAGGCAGTCTACGATAACGGCTACGCCATTTGGACCGTATCCTTCATAAACGCAGTTTTCGTAGTTGTTCTTGTCGCCTTCGCCCGCCGCTTTTTTGATAAGGCGGTCTATGTTGTCATTGGGGATATTGTTGGCTTTAGCCTTCGTGATAAGGGCGGCAAGCTTTGAGTTACTGGCAGGGTCGGCGCCGTGCTCCTTGATGCAGACTATGATTTCACGGCTTATTTTAGTAAAGACCTTAGCTCTCGCTCCGTCCTTTTCGCCCTTTTTTCTTTTAATGGTACTCCATTTAGAATGTCCTGACATAATTATTCTCCTTTAAATTTTATTGGTTGGCCTGAAATCCTTCTCCCAATACCTCGCCCGCGTTGGTGATTATTATAAAGGCGTGGGGGTCGATTTCCTTGACTTTGCGCTTTATTTTTGTGTATTCGCTTTTATGCACCGCACAGCAGATAACCTGCTTGTTTCTTTCCGAATAGGCGCCTGTGGCGTTAAGCCATGTTACTCCTCGGTCAAGGCTTTTCATTACAAATTCGGATATTTCATGATATTTGTCGCTGAATATAAGCAGCATTTTCCCTTCAAAGCTTCCGTACAGTATCATATCCATCACCTTGCTGCATATAAAGATAGCTATAATAGCGTACAGACCCGCTTCGATAGTGCCGTAAACTATCATTGAAGCGCATATTATAACAGCGTCGGTGCCAAGCATTATTACTCCTAAGCTGAAATGAGGATATTTTTTGTTGATGAGCTTGTTTAAAATATCCGTTCCTCCTGTTGTACCTTCACGAAGATACACTATCCCAAGACCGATTCCAAAAAATATTCCTCCGAAAACGGCGGCGAGAAGCCGGTCTCCGTTTTGATAGGCGGGTATGGAGGATAAACCGTAGTCGGTCATAAACGTTGTGACAAGCACCGAGAAAAAGGTTTTTATCATCATTCTTTTTCCCAAAAAAATAAATCCGATAGTTATAAGGGGTATATTTATTGCACCGTAAAGTATACCTATATTTATATCGGCTACCGCGTTTATCAGGGTGGATATGCCTGCGACACCTCCCGCGGCAATATTGTTGGGCGCAGAAAAACAGTGCAGTCCCGCCGAATACACTGTACTTCCGAAAAAGATACAGACAATATCAAAAATCCAGCGCTTAACGGATTTTTTGCGCTCCTCCGCCGTCATTTTAGGTTTTGACTTTCTTTTGTCACTTTTTGTTGTTTCCATTTAATATCACCTCGAAAAGCTGATTTGCGCGGTTGTATTCGCCTATTAAAAACAGATAACCGAAAAGAGCTTCAAAACCCGTGGCGCGATGATATTCGCTTGCGGTAGATGACTTAGGCACCTGAATGCCGGAAGCGTTTCTTCCCCTGCGAAAAATATCCGATTCTTCCTCGGTAAGAATGTCCTTTATTATATCCGCTGCCGCCGATTGATAAGAAGCTCTTACCATTTCCACCGAACGGTCATGAAGCTTTCCAGAAGGGGCATTGCCGCCGCTCAGAATATACCGCCTCACCAATATTTCCCAAGCGCAGTCGCCGAAAAACGCAAGCGCGGCGGGTGAGTAGCTTCTCGCCTCTTCCTTGCTTAAAATTTTATCTGACATATTCAAATTCAAAGTCATAGATCGAGACGGTATCCCCTTCCTGAATTCCCTGTTTTTCCAGTTCTTCTATTATTCCGCTTGAGCGGAGCACTCTCTGGAGATACTGAAGGCTTTCGTAATCCTCCGGGTTTATTGTTCGGAGGATTGGGAGCAAGAATTCGCCGGTGACTTCATAAATATCCTCGTCCGCCTTCTCTACTTTATAGGTGTGCTTTTGTTTTTCAATTTCGTCAAGCTGCATAGGCGAAAGCGGTTCCGCTTCATATCGTAATATAGGCGGCAAGGTGTCCAGCACTGACGCTGTTTTTTCGATAAGCTGTTTTGTTCCCGCCGTGGTTGCGGCGGAAATAACATAACAGGGGAGTCCTTTTTCTTTTATAAAGTCCGTAAAATCATTGATCTGTTCCTCGGAAGCCATATCCGATTTGTTGGCGGCAACTATCTGAGGTCTTTCCGCCAGCTCCTCGGAAAAATTGGATAATTCAAGGTTTATCTTCTCGAAATCCTCTTTAGGATCTCTTCCCTCGCTGCCTGATACGTCCACAACGTGCACTATAAGCCGACAGCGTTCAACGTGGCGCAAAAAGGCGTGCCCTAAGCCGACGCCCTCGCTTGCCCCCTCGATAAGCCCCGGAATATCCGCCATAACAAAGGATTTTTCCCCCACGCTGACTACCCCCAAAACGGGAGAAAGGGTTGTAAAGTGATAATTGGCGATTTCGGGCTTAGCGGCGCTTACAACGCTTATCAGGCTGGATTTTCCCACATTCGGGAATCCCACCAGTCCCACGTCCGCCAAAAGCTTAAGTTCGAGAGTAACGTCAAGCTTTTCTCCCGGAAAACCCGGCTTGGCAAAACGCGGTATCTGCCTTGTGGGGGTGGCAAAGTTCATATTGCCTTTCCCGCCTTTTCCGCCTTTTGCGATAACAACAGGTTCATCGCCGGAAATATCCGCAATTATTCTGCCCGTTTCGGTATCTTTTATAACGGTTCCTCTGGGTACGTCTATTATCATATCGGGCGCAGATTTTCCGCTGCATCTTTTACCCCGTCCGTTTTGGCCGTTTTCGGCATTGTACTTTCTTTTATAGCGGAAGTCGATCAAGGTGGAAAGATTATCGTTAGCGCGAAACAGTATCGAGCCGCCTCTCCCCCCGTCGCCGCCGTCAGGGCCGCCCGCCGCGACATATTTTTCCCGATAGAAGCTTACCGCTCCGTCGCCGCCGTTTCCCGCTTTAAGTGAAATTTTTACTATATCAACAAACATATAAAAACCTGTTTTTCCTTTATTATTACTTCCTTACCCTTGTATAAAATTCTTCCTCGTCCTCGTGGTGAATATACGCGCCGTTTTTAAGCTGTACTTTAAGAGACGCGGGATTGCTTTTGTTTACCGATAAATAAATTTCGTCTTCCTTAACAATTTCCCTTGCTTTTTCAAGGACAAGCCTTAATCCCTCGGAAGCATAGCCCTTGCCGCGAAATTCCTTGCCGATACCGTATCCGATATGTCCCGCGCCCTTTGCCAAGGCTTCGTTAAGATAATGGCGCAGTTTGAACATTCCCACAATGGTATCGTCGTTCCAGAGAAAAAACGTAGTCTGAGGAACGTGTCCTTCTTTAAGATTTATTCCTTTGGAATAATTTATATATTGGGGCAAAACCGCCTTTTCAAACTCTTCCCTTGAACAGCCGGAGTTATTGTTGATAAAGCCGTTTTCGTTTTCGGGCGTATTTGTTATAAACTCATATTCTTTTTCAATGTCTTCCGTATTTGCTTCTTTTAAGTACAACATAGCTTTCTCCCAAATAAATCAAAAAGGGCGGAAAATCCGCCCCAAATTATCATTAGTCAGCGTAAACGCTTACCTTTTTGCGATCCTTATCAAGGCGCTCAAATTTTACCTTACCGTCAATTATTGCGAAGAGGGTGTCATCGGAACCCTTCTTTACGTTATTGCCGGGGTGAATCTTGGTGCCGCGCTGTCTTACGATTATATTGCCCGCCAAAACTGCCTCGCCGTCAAAACGCTTTACGCCGAGTCTCTTGGATTCGCTGTCGCGTCCGTTCTTGGTGGAACCCATACCTTTTTTATGAGCGAAAAATTGTAAATTTAATTTCAACATGATACTCTTCCTTTCTGAAATCCCTTTAGATATTTACGGTAATAATGCTTATACCGCCATGATCCTCAGCCAAAAGCCGCAAATGGGCTTTTAGGGAGAATATAAGCGCGCGGCAGTCGGCGTTGCTTTCATAATCGTTCAGCTTCAGAGCCGTAACGTTGTTTTCAACCTTTACATCGCAGTCGCACACAAGAAAATCCGTCAATGTGTTAATCGTAAGCATAACCGCCGAGCTTACGCCCGCGCAGACTATGTCCTGACCGTATTTTCCGCCCGCGTGCCCCGAAATGATAAAGCCGCAGTATAAGCCGTTTTTTTGATAAAAGCGGGCTTTTATCATTACGCTATTATGGATTCGATCTTTACCTTGCTGTAGGGCTGTCTGTGACCCATAGCTCTTTTTGAGCTCTTCTTGGGCTTATAAGTGAAAATATTGACCTTCTTGCCCTTTCCGTTCTTTATAAGAGAAGCCTTTACTACCGCACCGGGCACATAAGGAGCGCCGATGAGATTATCTCCCGCTCTTCCTACAAAGACTACCTTGTCGAAATTAACTTCGCCGCTTTCAACTCCGAGCTTTTCAACAAAAATTTCGTCGCCCTCGGATACACGGTACTGCTTTCCGCCGGTTTCAATTACTGCGTACATATAAATTACCTTCTTTCATATACTCGCTGTGTTAAAGATGTATTTTAAAATATCGTCTTCGGGGGAGGTTTCCCCTATTCCTATTCGGAAAAGGCGGTGCAATTAAAACTTTAAAAATGCACACTTAAATAAGCCCTACACATGCGGCTCTAATATTTTAGCATATATTTTTTTAATTGTCAACACTTTTTTTAAATTTTCGCGGGTTTTGTCCGACTCTGCCGTATGCTCCGAATGTTACGCATATTATTTTCTTAATAATGTTGTGAATTTGCACAATTTTCTCTCGTATAATTTATTTATTTTTATCCTCTATTCTACGCTTGTAGAACTTGACAAATCAGTTAGACCGTGGTAGAATATAAAGCGTGGACTACCGGTGTCTAATACTAATCCCTTTATAAACTGTGGGATTAGTGCTTCAGGTGCAATCCTATCTTGACCTGTGGATATTACGTAAGATCAAAATAGGATTGATATAATTACAAAGGAAAGGAGTTTTTGAACAATGTACATAAAGCTTCAAGACGCGGAACTAAAGGTTATGGACGTTATATGGCACGAGAAAGAGGTTCCCGCAAGCGTAATTTCAGCCGTTATGACGGAGCGTTACGGCTGGAAGAAAAACACCACCTACACCCTGCTTAAACGCTGTATTGAAAAAGGCGCGATAGAACGTACAGACCCTAACTTTATCTGCCGTCCTCTTGTTCCGCGGGAGGAAATCCAGACCGCGGAAACAAACGAGTTGATCAACAAAGTATTTGACGGCTCAAAAAACAAGCTGGTTGCGGCTTTGCTCGGACGGGATAGCCTTTCGGCGGAGCAAATCGAAAAGTTAAAGCAAATTGTCAAGGATTTGGAGTGAAGAGGAAAGGAATGGTCATATATATGAGCCTTTTGGAAATGAGTTTTACAGGCGGAATAATGGCGCTTGTTATTACGGTTCTCAGAGCTGTGCTGCTGAACAGACTGCCGAAAAAGACGTTTGTGCTGCTTTGGGAAACGGCTGTGCTAAGACTGCTGCTGCCGATTTCCATTCCCTTTGTTTTCAGCGTTTACACGCTTTTTAATCCGTCGGAAATATCCGGACAGGTCAATCCGCAAATTACATCGGGGGGTGTTTCGATAATCACAAATGTTCTGCCGGCGGACAGCTATCAGGCGGTAACAAAGCCCGTACAGGATAATATCTCTTCGGGCATTTCCGTTCCCGTATGGACGATTGTATGGCTTATCGGAACGGCCGTATGTTTTGCCGCATTTGCCGTGGGTTATATTTTTGTTTTTCGTAAATACCGTTACGCGGCGCTTGTCAAAAGCGGATATCCGGTCGAATGGCTTTCGGAACAGCGGATAAGAAGAAAGGTCAGAATTTGCCTTTCAAACGAAACTCTTACCCCGCTGACTTACGGGATTTTCCGCCCGACGATTTTGCTCCCCGAAAGCATCTGTACTGAAAAATCCGAACGGCTCACCTATATTCTTACCCACGAAATAACGCATATCAGGCGGTTTGATATGGTCAGAAAAATGGCGGCGGCTCTGGCGCTCTCGATACATTGGTTCAATCCTCTTGTCTGGGTGCTGTATGCGCTTTATAACCGCGATATTGAGCTTGCCTGCGACGAAGCCGTTGTAAGAAAAACGGGCGGCGACTGCCGTTCGGCTTACGCAATGGCTCTGATAGGTATGGAAGAAGAGCAGAGAAAGTTTTCTTTGTTCAGTCATTTCAGCAAAAGTGCTGTTGAAGAAAGGATAGTGGCAATTATGAAAGTAAAAAAATTTACGGCAGCGGCCGCGGTGGCGGCTTGCGCCGCTGTTTTGGGTGTAACGAGCGTGTTTGCAACCTCGGCCGTTTCGGTGGACAGTGAGTCCGATAAAAATATTTCGGTGGCCGACAAGGTGATTCTCTCCAACGGAGAAACAGGCGAAAAGTATTACAGCCTTGACGGCGGAAAAACCTTTTTAAAGGAGAAAGACGTTGATATTGATCTTCCCGATGTGGAATGGTGGACATATGAGGATTACAAGGCCTGGCTTGAGGAAGAAAAGGCAGCCTTGCAGGGTATGTTAGGCGAAAAAGGCTGGACAGGCGGCAGAGGTGATTTCGTCTGGACGCAGGAAATAATCGACGAGACAATTGCAATGTACGAAGGTATTCTCGAACAGATAAAGAACGGCGCAAAAGTATCAAAGTCCGTTGACGGAAACACCGACATTATGCTTATGCAGGCTGATCCCATATCGTCAACCTCCGAAATTCAGGGCGATTCCCTCGGCGGCTGGGCGGACATATCACAAGAGGAACTGATTGAAAGATTCGGCGCTTTCGGCATTTCTTTCGACGAAGAGGGTAAAATGCTTTATAACGGCGAAACGGTTCGCTATTTCTGCGACGGCTGTAAGGTGGACAACGACGGGTGGGCTACCCGTTATGCTTGTTACAACGCGGAAGGAGCGGTTGACGTATATACCGTATACGAGGAAGTATCCAATGGAGACGGCAGCTTTGACCCCTTTGGAAAGCTTGTGGGATTGAGAAAGGCTTCCGCGGAAGAATTTAACTCTCTGCATTTCAGTTTTGGCGCGTCGGCGGATGAATTTTCTTACGTTTTTAGTTCCACAAGTATTTTTGATTTGGAAAAAAATTTTTCCGAAGCCGTAACAATTAACGAAAATGGTCATTCTGTTACGGAAGGCACGTCGTTTGAAAATATTTTTGCCAAATACAGGGAATACGGGATCGAATATAAAGCTGTGCCGAACAGCTTGGGAAATGTTTATTACAACGGCGAATTGGTCAAGCGTTTTATCGACGATTCGCCTAACGGAAGCGCGTTCAGCTTTGAATCCACAGACGGCGGAGAAATCACCGTGAACGCCGTATATGATGAAAACGGCAATCTTAAGGGCGTAAAGAAAGTTTCCTAATGTTATAAAAGGGGCTATAAAAAAGTAAAAGCGGCGAAGCCGCCAATGTCTTTTTCAGCAATAAGCGGTTTTGCGAAGCAAAATTTCGGACAAAGTCCGAAAAGCGTTTGCGTGGAGACTGGTGCGAAGCGCCAGTCTCTTGGGCTTATCCTTTTTGCACAGCAAAAAGGAAGTAGGGTGCGGGACAAAATCCCGCGAAGTGAGTGATTTATGCCGGCAAAGAAGCAGGCGAAGCCGCCGCTTCGGGCGTTGACACATAATAAAGGGGCTGTAAAAAAAGCCCCTTTTTATTTATTATATCGGTGTATTCGGGGCTTTGCCCCGGACCCCAGTTCCTTTTTGCAGTGCAAAAAGGAACCGAAAAAGACATCGCGCGGCTTCGCCGCTTTTTTTGTTATAATTGTTTTTATTGGCTCATTCCTATTTTAAGCGCCTTAAGATTTGCGTCGATAAGATGCGCTTTTTTAGGCGGCACCACCTTTTTAACGGTCTTTTCGATAACCTTTTCGTCAGCCAGTCCCGTTTCCTTTATCATCTTGCCCAAAAGAATAACATTAGCCATACCGTGAAGGTCGTTCTCATTGGCGAGAGCGGTGGCGGGAACATAAAAACAGCTTATATCCGCCCTGTCGCAGACCGCTTCGATAAGCGTACTGTCAATAAAACAGCTTCCGCCGCTTTTTACGCTTCCGATAAATTTGTCATAGCTGGGAGTATTCATAACAAGCAGGTTGTCAGGCTCAAGAACCAAAGGAGAGCCTATGGGATCGTCGCTTATGCATACCGAGCAGTTACAGGTACCGCCTCTCATTTCGGGACCGTAGGAGGGAAGCCATGAAACCTGTTTCTCCCCGTAAAGTCCCAGATAAGCCAGCATTTTTCCTATAAAGAGAATGCCTTGACCGCCGAATCCCGCTAAAAGTATATCGTTCGTCATCTTACAGCGCCCTCCTTATATACTCCCAAAGGATAATAAGGTATCATTTCGTCCTTTAATCTCTGAAGCGCCTCAACAGGCGTTTTTCCCCAGTTTGTGGGGCAGGTGGACAATACCTCGATAATTGAAAAGCCCTGTTTGTTCTTCTGGAACTCGAAGCCCTTCCTGATAGCTTTTTTAGCGGTCATTATGGATTTGGGGTCAATTACCGTAACTCTTTCGGCAAGCGCTACGCCGTCAAGCTGGGACAGCATTTCGCACATTTTAACGGGGAAGCCCTCAACGCTTGTGTCGCGTCCGTAAGGTGTGGTTTGGGTAATCTGTCCGGGGAGGGTGGTGGGCGCCATTTGTCCGCCCGTCATTCCGTAGGTAGTGTTGTTCACGAATATTACGGTGATATTTTCGCCCCTTGTAGCGGCGTGTACCGTTTCGGCGGTGCCTATTGCGGCGAGGTCGCCGTCGCCCTGATATGTAAACACAAACTTATCGGGATTGGCTCTCTTTACTCCCGTAGCTACCGCGGGGGAACGTCCGTGAGAGGCTTCAAGCATATCACAGTTAAAGTAATCGTAAGCCATAACGGAGCAGCCTACGGGACAAACTCCTATGGTATCGCCCTCTATGCCCATTTCGTCTATAACCTCGGCAACCAGACGGTGAATTATACCGTGGGTACAGCCGGGGCAATAGTGCAAAGGCACGTCGCAAAGGGCGTGAGGTCTTTTAAATTCGGGCATTATTTATCGCCTCCAATCATTTCCTTTATCTTGTTCAGTATCTCGGCGGGGCTGGGAATAACTCCGCCGGTTCTTCCGAAAAATTCTACGGGGATTCTGCAATTAAGCGCAAGCTTTACATCGTCCACCATCTGTCCCATGGACAT
>CANDLP010000060.1 GCA_947385505.1 uncultured Clostridia bacterium | reverse complement strand
GTAAACGTTGACCCTGTGCCTTTGCCCCGCTGTGGAAACGAAGGAAAAGTCCGCGTCCAAACCCTGCTGAATGACCTGTTTATGCTTTACAGTGGTTATCTGGTTGATAACGCTTACTATAAGCGGCTCGGTCATATCGGGATATTTTGCGAATTTTTTTATATCGCCGTTTATACGTACAATCGGGGGAAGACCTACCGTAAAATGTACGTCCGACGCCTTTATCGCTCTTGCTTCGTCGAGTATTTCGTTGATATCCAGTGCCATGGTCTTGGTTTCCTTTCAAGAAAATATTTATATAAACAATTTAAACGGAATATGTAGCCTTCACAAGCTCATCCAGCGATGTCTCCCCGTTTAACACCATATCCGTCACATTTTCTCTGAGCAGCTTTGTGCCGTGTTTTCTTGCAAGGGCGGCAATCTGCTCCTGATTCGCGTTTTTGGAGATAAGCTCCTTAAGATCATTGCCCGCAACGATTATTTCATGTATCGCGGTACGTCCGTGATAGCCCGTGCCCCCGCATTCGCGGCAGCCGCCCAGTCGGGGAGTATAAATAACCGTTCTTTCGGTCTTTCCCACAAGTCTTAAATCCGCGGGATCGTTAAGAATAAGCCTTTCCTTACAGTGGGGGCAAAGCAGCTTTACCAGTCTCTGCGCCACTACTCCTATCAGGGAGGAAGCCACCATATAAGGCGCTACGCCCATGTCCACAAGGCGCATTATGGTGCCCGCCGCGTCGTTGGTGTGGAGGGTGGAAAGCACAAGGTGTCCCGTGATAGCGGCGCGTATGGCGATATCGGCGGTTTCTCCGTCGCGTATCTCACCCAGCATTATAACGTCCGGATCCTGGCGGAGTATCGAACGAAGCGCGGCGGCAAAGGTCATTCCCGCCTTTTCGTTTATCTGAACCTGATTTATGCCTTCCATTTTCTTTTCCACAGGGTCTTCTACCGTTACAATATTAACCGTCGGTTTTGACAGCTCGCCAAGAGCGGCATAAAGCGTGGTGGACTTGCCTGAACCGGTAGGTCCCGTTACCAGCATAACCCCGTGGGGACAGCGGATAATGCTCTTAAACATTTCATAGTTATAATCGGTCATACCTAAATCGGTTATTTTTCTCGCCTTTTCGTCGGCGGTGGACAAAAGACGGATAACCACCTTTTCGCCGTAAACGGTAGGGATTGAGCTGACGCGAAGGTCGAGATTGACTCCGTCCACATTGACTCCGTAGCGGCCGTCAAGAGGAATTCGCTTTTCGGCTATGTTCATTCCCGCAAGAATTTTGATACGGGTAACCAAAGCGTTGTGTACATTTGCCTTTACCGACATCTGTTCCACCAGATCGCCGTCCAGTCTGAAACGAATTCTTGTTTTTAATTTAAACGGCTCTATATGGATATCCGAAGCGCTTTTCCTGAAAGCGTTTTCAACAAGGGTGTTAACAAGCTTTACAACCGGAGCGTTGTCTATACGCTCGTCCGAGTTGTCAAGCTCCGCCTGCATCAAAGCCTCGTTTGCGTCGTACTCCTTATTGATATCGTTCATCATATCGCTTACGGTATTTTGTGAGTAAGCGCGGTCGATGGCGTCAACGATAGCGGATTTTGTAGCCAGCATCGGGTAAATTTCCATTCCCGAAGTGATTTTCAGCTCCTCGAAAATATAAAAGTTAACCGGATCGTTTGTTGCCACATAAAGCCTTCCGCCCTGCATCTTATAACCGATTACCGTATTTTTTCTCGCAACGGCTTCGGGGATTTTCTTTACCGCGTCTATATCGATTTTTGATGTAACCAGATCGATATAAGGCACCTTAAGCCTTGCCGACAGCGCGTGAACAACCTGAGTTTCGCTGACATATCCGAGCTTTAAAAGGATTTCGCCTATTTTTTCCCCGACAAAATCCGTTTTTTGCTTTACCAACGCATCGTTTAGCTGTACATCGGTGATATAGCCCGATTCAACAAGCAGCTGTCCTATGGGTACACTTTTCATGGTATTCAGATTTCCTTTCTATATGCGAAATTGCATTTTCTTATTGCCTTTTTCATAAAAAAATGATAAAATAGTAATATATTAAAAATCCCTCAAAGGCGGTCAAAGCTATGGAAAATTTTTTAAACGCTGCTGCGGCAATTTTGTTTTTTATATTGGGAAGCATTATAGGGAGCTTTTTAAACGTTCTCATCTACCGTATTCCCAAAAAGGAATCTATCGTAACAGGGCGGTCGCACTGCACCTCCTGCGGAAAGCAGATACGCAATATCGACCTTATCCCGATAATAAGCTATCTTATGCTTGGAGGAAAGTGCCGTTACTGTAAGAAACCAATATCGTCCCGATATATGATAGTGGAGCTTCTGACCGCCTGTTCATATCTTACGGCATATCTGGCGCTGGGCTTTTCGGCGGAGCTGATCTACGCGACAGTTTTGTTCCCCGTACTTATTACATTGAGTCTCTGGGACCTGAACCACAAGGAGATACCTTATACTTGCAGTATAATAATAGGCGTTTTAGGCATTGTGTCAATATTTACCTCGCACCTTCCTTGGTATGAACATCTTATAGGAGCGGTGATAGTGTCAATTCCCTTCGCCGTGCTCTGTTTCTTGGGAGCAATGGGCGGCGGTGACGTTCAGCTTATGGCGGCGGCGGGTCTGCTCTTAGGCTGGAGCATTGTTCCGTCGGCGCTTATAGGTATTCTTTTGGGAGCAGTTTTCGGGCTGATCGTAAAAGCGGTCACCAAAAGCAGCGTTATAGTGTTCGGCCCGTTTTTGTCGGCGGGGATTTTTGTGGGGTTCCTTTGGGGGGAGAAGATTATTAACGCTTATTTGGGGCTTATCAGATAATTGATTTAAAATAACAGCTTAACGGAGGTTTTTAGCCTCCGTTTTTTGCTGTTTAGATATACTGATACAAAATTATAAATCTGTCCTGACTACATATAAAATAACTAAACCGTCCTGAGTTAATCTACCGTCAGCGTCTGTTACCAATTCAATTGTTGTACCGTCTGCGCTTATTGAGTTGATGTCGCTGGTATTGTCATAGCTTGCCTTTCCGTTAAGCAGTCTGAAAGAAAGACTTTTTATCTGATTTGACGGTTCAAAAGAGTCGTATTTTTTAAAAACAGGTCTGCCGCCATCCCGGTGATCGCACTCATCTTGCCCGGTTCTTTTAAACATCTGACTATGAATTGTAAGATAAGTATCACCGCCCGATGTTTTTGTTTCAAAAGCCACTTGATAACTGTATCCTGCTCCGCCGGGAGCGCCGTTACTGTAAAAATCATCGTTAAAAGCGTCAAATTTATGAAAATCGTTCCAGTTTTTTCCTCCCTTGTCTTCGCCGCCACCGTCACGTTCACTAAGCAAATCTGCAAACGTCTGCATATCCGTAGCAGGTAAGCCCCAATTTAAGTCACTAATATTGGTTTTGGTGCCATCAGATTCATTTACTTTACAAATTGTTCCGAAATCATAAAGACGAAAATCACCGGGATAATTATTCATAACCGCAAACGCTCTGATTTCCTCTCCAGCATTTAAAGCGTTTCTATAATCGTTAAACTGGTTATTCAATGCGTCAATTTTAGGGTCGCTTGGCAAGGCGTATGCGGTTTCAGTAGCGTGAGGAAAAGGCATAATACTTATTTTAGAAGCTTTTTCAACCATTCCCCTTATATATTCGTTAGCTGTATTGCACATTGCGTCCATATGCGCATTTCCTTTTACGGAATTGAGCAGATTATTAACGGGCGCAAGCATTCCCGTAGCGCAAAGAAGCAGAACCGACGCGACTATAAGTACAACCAGTATTTCAACAAGCGTCAAACCTTTTTTGTTTAAAATACGTTTATAAAATATTTTCATATCCGCGCTCCTTGCAATTACAGGCTGACGGTAATAGTATTGCCTGTTCCCGTTCCGTTATTGAAATATTTATCAAGGCTACCGTAGGCAGTATAATTATCATCGGATATATAGAAGGTTATCGCCGCATTAACAGACGCGTCGCCCGATTCTATTCTGACCGTATTATCGTCTATCATAAGCATTTTTCCTGCGCTGGTGCCGCCGAATGAAACGTCATGCCAGCCCGAAGGAAGAATAATCTTTACCGATATTTCATTTGCGCCGGGTTTTGCCGAACTATAATTAACTGTCCACGTTACCTTTTTCTCGCCTGCGTTGTTGTCAACATTTTCATTTATTTGAATCGAACTCGACTCCGCTCCGTATATCTTTCCGTTACCTGACGCAGGCGGTGGATTTGTAGTACCGCCGCCGTTTTTTATCTCCTGAAATTTTTTGTAGTTTGAAAAATCGTATTTTATGGCACCGATAGCGGCGTCGGCATCGGAATCGTAATGCTTTTCAGCTTTAATATCGTCGGTGCCGTTGGCGGGTATCGCTTCTGTGAACACCCCCGCACCGTCAGGACAATTAAAAACTATTTGCGATGTATAAGCAATTGATTCCGCGCCATTGCCGACTATTAAATCAACTTGCCTGTCAATATCTTTTTCAATCTTTTGATTACTGTTCCTTGCGTTAATTGTAATTGTAAGAATAGACATAAGAAGAAGTGACATTATCGCAAGCACCGCCATAGCTACTATACATTCAACAAGCGTAAAGCCTTTTTTATTCTTTATGACCTTCATTTAAATCACTCCTTGCTTTATTTATACCCTAATGACTCAAACTTTTGCAAAGTTGCCGCGTCACCGGTTACACCATTTGATTTTGCAATCAATTCTTTGACAATGTCAGAAGGAGATTGTATTGTCGAGTTTGTATATTGACCTTTGTAATCGTATGGAGTTGTAAAAACAAGTACTGCTTGACCATTATTATAAGCATAGCTTCCTACAATCATTCCGCCAAGAAAAGCCAAACATCTTCCGCTTGTACCGGACGTTTTTAAATAAGCGTCAGGAGCATACACATAACCGAAGACACAACTTTCACCGTTGAAGAGGAACTCATTATCATCACCGGAAGTTACCAAAAAAATATTGTTATGAGCCGAGCCGCCAATGTTCAGAATTGTAGATTCAACTTCATCAGGCTGACCGGCGTGCCATTTGGAAGATGTAGTTAGTCCGATAACCTTTGGATCATTTTCTATATTATCTTTACAAAAGTTAGTTTTTGCTATCGATGGCTCTTTAATAAGTTCATCTTCGGTTTTTCCGGTGAGATAAGAAGCGACGTCCACATGACCAATGAACGACATCGAATTCATTACAAAATTTACATTCTCCGGAACAACAAACACAACCGGTCTTTCGCCTTTAATTAAAAGATTAAAAGTTCCCGACGCTTCACCGACTCCGTTAGTGGAAAATGCAAAGGTATCTCCATCTCCGGAAGACGGCATAAGCTTAATATACATAGGCTCCTTATCCGTTACAATATTGCCGGCATCAACAACAATAGTATGATATTTTCCGTCATTCCACCCGCTTGTTGCAGGATAAACAGTACAATCCTGATTTATTTCAACATAAACTTCACCGGTATAATTTCCCTCGGCATTTTTTACCCTGTACACTGAATCATTAAGGTCTATTTCAGCAGTAATTCCCTTATTGTCAAAATGCTTTTCAGCATCCCATTTACGATATTTTTGTCTTGAAGTTTCCGAGCTTACCTTTATAGAAGTTTTTGATACTTCATCATCATCAAACGGATTTCCTATTGCGGCGCCTTCGTTAACAGAAGCATAATTTGTATAACCATTAGACTGCAAAGCGCCGCCGCAGTTATAAACACCATTTCCTAAATTATTATCCAATATAATATCACCTGCTACATTATATGTGCCGTTATTCCATTCGCTATGGAGATATAAATTTCCATTAATATAGAATGTTGAACCGGAGGTACTGCAGTCATAAATATGACAGTCTCCGTTAATATACATTTTGGTGCCGCTTTCGACAGATGAATTATATCCGTAATAATCGCCTAAAACACAAACCTTATCCGATAATATTCTCTTTCCCGATTTTCCCTGATTTAATATGCCATTATAAAAATCTCCACCTATATATGCTTCGTTTATAGCAAAATTTGATGTATAATCAGAACCACCGCCACCGCCTGAAGTGGTAGTAATAAAGTAATTTTCCGCTACAATCATGCTTGTAAATTTTGCGTTATTGTATCCTATTCCTTCATCAACAAGTGTTCCGCTTGAAAAAATAGAATCGTTAACTGCCATCTGCCCGTTGACTCCAAGCACTGTATAATCATTTTCAAAATATGCGTCGGATAAAATTTTATATGCACCTATGATAGCGTCACGAGGATCGTTCCCTGTGCTTGTCAAAAATCTTGTAAAATACTTAGCGGGTCCTGTTACAATTTCCATTACTTCCGTTACGGTTACAGTTTCACCATTATAATCCGACTTTGTGGAAATTTCAAATTTATGAACAGTATTTTTCGGGTTATCAGTAGGATGGGTTTCGCTTTTTTTGGTAATACTCACCGTTGCTTTTCCCATATCAATATTTGAAAAATCAATATTACTGGTAATATCGGAAGTGCCACCCTCAGGCAAATCTACCATTTTTCCAATAAGCGTATCGGAATATTCGTTAAGTTCCTTCCCGCTCAGAGAAATTGCTTTAAGGTACCCGTCAATATACTTCGACACCGTATCACTAACCGACACCGCCGTCTGATAACTCTGCTCACTGCTATACCTGACATTAACCGAGCTTCTCTGATTATTAACAACATAGAAAGTAGCCGACGCCGCAATAATCAGTATCGACATCACAACCACAACAAGGAAAAGCACACTTCCCTTTTTATCCAGCAGTCTTTTCATCATTATGCCGTCCTTTCACCGCACACAGGCGGATTTTGCCGCATTTGCGGGATTTTCTCCAATGTTTTGTTTACGCCGCGGGGGCTTCGGTCTGCTCCGACTGTTCCGCTCCGTCGGTTTCCGCTTCATCTTCTGTTTGAAGCTCCTTTACGCAGTAAAGGGTCATAGTTATACTGTAAGTTGATTCGTCCGTATCTTTTACAATATTATCATCGGGATTAGGCGCAGCGGGCTGAACCGGAATCGGGTTCCCGTTTTCGTCCATGATAGGAGCAATAACGGGGGCTTCCGTTTCGGCGGATACCGACGCTTTTGTGTAGTTTATCTCGGCGCTGTGAATGTATGTGGCGCGTTCGAGAGCGTGAACGTAATCAAGGAAATCAAGATACTGCTGTCTGGTGCAGGTCACGCTAAAGTCGGCGGTTATGGAACCGATAGTCTGGTTCTCCGCCGAAAGCTGAAGCCGCTTAAGGTCTTTGAGAAGCTTTGAGGAAAGCTCCTCATAAATTGCCATAAAAGCTTCGTCCTCTATAATATTCCCGTTTTCGTCATAGTTAAGCTCGTATTGGTTCAAGACCGAGTCTGCGGTTTCCTGATAGCCGGAGTATTCTTTAAGGGGATAGGTTACGAAAGTCTTTACAAAAGTGCTCAAAGATAAAGTGGAAGTGGTGAATTCGCCGATTCTTAAAGAATCGGTGGATATGCCGCCGTTTTTAAGTATCTCTCTGAACGTTTCGTCCGCCTGATAGGTGGTCATATCGTCATAGAAATAGCGGGAATACTCCTTTGCCGCTTCCAGAGCGTCCTTAAGCTCCTGATCTATTGTGGATTCCCTTGTCAGGTTGTTGTAAAGCTGATCGCGGCGGACTTTCGCGTCTTCAAGACTCGCCTTGTTCCCGTCTATTTTCTGGTATTCGGGGACAACCAGCATAAATGCTCCCACAGCCATAATAACTATGGCTAAAAAAACCGCTAAAATCCCCTTTTCCTTATTGCTTAATTTCATATCCGTTGCCTCCCTTCAAAAGCATTGTAAGGCTGAATTTGTAGGTTATGGGGGAATCTTCGTTTTCCGGATCCTCCGCTGTTCCTTCATAACCGTTATAGGCGATATTTTCAAAATATCCCTGATCCACAAGAGCCTTTACATATTCGGAAGGCTTGTTGTCCGCGTCGGCGGTAAATGCCGCGGATACGTTGTAGCCGTCGATTCTGACGCTGTCCGTAATCGTCATTCCTTCAAGAAGCGGTTCTTCAAGCTTTGCCTTTATATCGCTTACCATAGCGGGCTGAAAATCAAACAATTCCTTCGCCAGCTTTATATTGTCCCCGTACTGGGCAATGCCCGACAATTTGCTTATCTTTTCGTTGAGGACGGACAGTCTCTCCTGAACGTCCGGAGCGTTTATCTCGGCTTCCACTACGTCCCTCTGAGAAATAAGGTTTTTATTTTCGGTGTTGAACAGGTAGTAAGTTCCCGCAACTACGGCGGCGGAAGCTAAAATGCTCCCCACAAGAATAAACCCGTAAAAACCGGTGGACTTTTTTTCCTTTACGGAGCTTGATTTAAGCAGGTCTATGCGGTCATAGTCGCGCTTGGGCTTAAAATAAGCGGAAACCGCGTTCGCATACTGGGCAAAGTCAAATTCACAGAAGGAAACTATGTTTCCGGGCGCATTCAGCGCATGGCTTGAGGTGTTAAAGGAGGACATTGCGTTGGTAAGGAGAATAAGATCGGGAATCTGGCCGTAGAAGCTTATTTCCTTTAAGGGCTTGGCGTTGGGGCGACTGTTAAGGAACTGTATCATACGGTAAACGTTGTCATAAACCGCCTGCACCAAAGCGTCGGAATCTCCGTTTATCTCGTCGGCGTCAATGGATACGCGGCGGGAGAAGGAAAGTCTTCCGTCGTCGTAAAGATTGATGCTTATAAAGTCATATTCTATCTGTACCATCATTAAGGGCATCTGGTTGACAAGCTTCTGACTGCTCTCAACCATGCGGGTGATACAGCTTGTGCTGACGTAAAGCGCTTTTAGTGAAAGGCCAAGCTGTGAAAAAAGCCTTATGTAGCCTTCCACCAACCGCTGGGGAACGGCGGTGGCGAGTACCCTTATCATGGGGTTTTTGTTCTCGTCCTCAAGCTCCTCAACTATATTAAAGGATATATTGTAGTCGGCGTTAAGATTCATATTGCTTTTGATCATTGTCTCCACTACAAATGAATTCTTAAGCTTTTTTGGGCGGGGGAGTATAAGCTCTTTATTAAGGATAAGGCTTGATCCTATTTCGGCGATCATATCCTTTTCCTTTATGTCATTGGTGGTAAAAAAGTCCAGAAGCTCGCCGGCGAGCATGGGAACGTCAACTATAAAACCGTTTTCAATAAGTCCGGTGGGAAGACTGAGGGTTTCGACCTGAATAACCCTTATTTTGCTCCCCATAAGCGATCCGCGGACGATCTTGATATGATGGTCGGTAAAGTCAAGTGACAGCATATGTATTGTTCCTTTCGTTTTTTAAATATAGCAATCACAAAAATAATAACACAAAAACAACATTTTCTCGCTAAAAGTTTTTTTGTATTATTATGTTAGATCGGAAGAGCGTCGTGTAGGGAAAGAGTGTGCACGGACGTG
>CANDLP010000059.1 GCA_947385505.1 uncultured Clostridia bacterium | reverse complement strand
CCCTATGTATTCTATCAAAAGGTCGGCTATTACCATCTCCGCTTCGGGAACGACAGCATTTTTATCCGTAAGATCAATACAAAGACACTCCAATATATCGCTTATATGCTCATACCTTGAGCGGCATTCCGTTAGGTACTCCCGATTCACATCGATACCGTAGACCTTTTTGAATTTTTCTTTTTTAATATGCTCAAGACCGTTGCCCCCAGCAACGCCCAATATCATTGCGGTACATACAGGATATTTGTTAAGCTGATCTTTCATTAGAGAATTAAGAAGCTGAAGCTGTCCGACCTTTTTATAACCCATATGCTTTTCATAATCCGAAAGCAATATTTTTTCCCAAGGATTTTCCATTTATTGCCTCTCTTTATCAAAGTCTGATCATACGTCCCGATGTTTTCATACGAATACGCAGCTCATCCGAAATAAGAGCGATAAACTCCGAATTTGACGGTTTTCCTCCGGTATTTCTTATGGGGTGTCCGAAATATGTGTTTAAAATTTCTGTATTTCCTTTCTCCCATACCAGTTCAATAACGCTTCTCAGCGCCCGCTCAACGCGAGTGGGTGTTGTCTTGAACTCGGCGGCGACAGTGGGATAAAGAAGCCTTGTCACACTGGTAAGCATTTGAGTATTTTCAACACATATCATAATTGCGTATCTTAAGTAATAATAGCCCTTTAAGTTAGCGGGTATTCCCATCAAGTGCATAATATCGGTAACAATATACTCCAGATCTTCCCTTGAAGGTTTCTCCTTAAGAACTCCGAAATCGTTATTGAACGCTCCTATTCGCTTACCCGCGTCGGAAATACACTTTATGAGCTTATTAACGTCGAAGGGCTTTACCAAAAAATCGCCTGCGCCAAGGTATATCGCCTCTTCCCTGACGGAAACCATTTCGCTTTCCGCTGTTACAATAATAACGGGAAGCTTTCCTAATTTTTTAAGTTCTTTGATAAATCCTATCGCGTCAAGACCCGGCATTTTTGCTTCAATAATTATTACATCGGGAATAATTGAATCCTTTATGTACTGAAGCAAACTCGGTCCGTCAGCTTTTCTTGTCACCGCGAAAGCTCCCGCGGATTTGAAAGTGTTTGCCCACTGCATTCCCTGATCGGGAATATCGTTTCCTATCAGAATTCTTAAAATGTCCATCTGTTTGCCTCTCTTAGTTTTTGGTCAAAAATAAAATCCCATGCGCTGAAGCAGCCTATAAAATAAAACGTTAAATCTGAATCGTTCGTTTGCCGGCCCGTACACAAAACCGGATACGCTTCGTTTTCGGCAAGCAAACATAAAAACTAACTGCGCAGCCTGCGTTCAGCTTTTTGCGTCATTGCCTTAAAGAGATTTTTAGCAAAATTTGTCGTATTGATGTCTCATGTTAAAAAATTTTAGCGCATTTATCGACAAAATTTGCTAAAAAACGAGTACAATATCCTGTGAATACTGATTTTAAAAAACGATTGTGCTATACATAGGATAACGTACACTTGTTAAGCCCATCAGTTTCCAGCAGCGGCGCGTATTATTTAACGTATTATTCACATAATAGTATATCACATAAAGCGCTAAATAGCAAGTAAAAATGAATAAAATTAGCATAAATCTAAAAAAAATATTTTTTTTCGACAACAAAGTAAATATTTTAATACACAAAAACTGTAATTTAATAATCTTCTTGATATATTTTTCACATTCACATCATCAAAATTTCATAACAATGCAGTCCCCCCTAAATAAAAACTTACCCTTATACAAGCTGCTGCTCCATATTTTTTTTGTATCCATAAGGCGTAGTTCTGTACGCCTTTTTAAAACTTCTAATGAAATAGCTCACATTTGTGAAACCGCAGCTTTGAGCTATCTCAGTAACGCTCATATCCGTTTCGCCAAGAAGCTTTTTTGCCGCATCGAGTCTGTACAGCATTATATATTCCGACGGCGTTTTTCCCATATACGCTTTAAAAAATTCCTCAAAATAAACCGAGCTGTAACCTGTCAGCTCCGCCAACTGACAAATATATATTTTTTGGGGGAAATTGGTGTGTATATACTCTATTGCGGACAGTATATTTTTCGGCGGAATTCCTGAGGGAGCAGTGTCGTGTTCAAACATTCCCTTTTCCGCTATTGTCAGGTAAATGTCGATCAGTGTTTTTTTCACCTTCATTTCATATCCGAACGGCTCTTCCTCCATAAGACCGCACACGCTTTTTACCTTTTCAATAATAATCATTTCCTCCGATATGCCGTCTCGGAAAAGGCTTTGTATATCTCTGTCGAAATATTTATTGCATACATCCTCCGCCGCAAAAAAATAAGAACGATTGCAGAGAAGCGCCATAAAATGTACTTTCCCTTCTCCCTTTGTCATCATGGAATGAAGCTTAAATCCCCCGCAAAAAGCACAGCTCCCCTCCCTCAGCAAAATTCGCCTTCCGTTTATATTGTATTCCGCTTCCCCCTCTATCATATATATAAATTCATCCTCGTTATGCCACTGATGCGTTATAGGCCAATAAGAATCGTATAACGCCACAGGAAACGAATCCGTACCATGCTTCGCGTTTTCCTTAAGATCAGATATGTTCACTTTTGTCCCGCCTTTCATTTTAAGCCTTTTTTATAAAATAGTGTTATTTTACGCTGTTAAAATGCAAGATTTTTTAAGTTTACTATGTTATAATTATATTATCCCGCTGCGGATAAGTCAATATGAAATTAAAAATTTTGAGTTGTGATTTGAAAGGAATTATCTTATGGGACATGTTGTAATCGGAGAAAAATACATAGGCTATACCGCCCGTGATGAAATAGTAAGGGTGGAAGCCTACGGAAAGGACCGTATCCGCGTGCGGTCAACCAGAAACGGAACCCTTTCGGATGAAAGCTGGACATTGCTTCCTTCGCTGTCCGATGAGTGTACCGTTGAGGGCGACAGCGAAAGAGGGGTTCTTACTACCGGCTGTCTTTCGGCTGAGGTCGTAAAGATGTGGGGGATATACCAAATTATTTTTTACAAAAACGGCAAGGAAATATTACGGACAAAAAGAGAAGGGGACATAATAAGCCAGTATCGCCATGTAGAAGGCAACAATTATCGAATAAAAGCAATTTTTGAGGCAAAATACGGCGAACGTTTGTACGGATTGGGTCAGGAGCAGCAGGGTTATTTCAACCGAAAGGGCTGTTCCTGCGAACTGGTGCATTACAACACCAAAACCTCAATGCCGTTCCTTTATTCATCCTTCGGCTACGGATTCTTATGGAACAATCCCGCGCCGGGAAAATGCGAAACCACTCTGAACCACACTATGTGGCTTTGTGAAAGCGCCTATCAGGCGGACTATATAGTAATAGGAGGTGATAAACCCTCCGATATAATGTATAAATACTGCGAACTTACAGGGTTTGCGCCGAAATTCCCCCAATGGGCGGCGGGTTTCTGGCAGTGCAAGCTCAGATATGAAAGTCAGGACGACCTGTTGGAGGTGGCGCGGGAATATAAAAAGAGAAATATCCCCATATCCGCCATTATTATAGATTACTTCCACTGGACGGAACAGGGCGAGTGGCAATTCGACCCCAAGCTTTGGTACGATCCGAAAGCTATGTGTGATGAGTTGAAGAAAATGGGGATACAGCCCATAGTTTCTATTTGGCCTACCATAAATCCCAACAGCAAAAATTACGAAAAAATGAACGACGAAAATATGCTGGTTCGCACCGAAAACGGGCAATACGGAATTTTCCCATTCTACGGTCAGCAGACATATATCGACGTTACAAACCCCGAAACCCGTAAATTTGTTTGGGAACAAATCAAGAAAAACTATTACGATTACGGTATAAAAACCTTCTGGCTTGACGAAGCGGAACCTGAAGTATTCCCGCAGCAGTTTGACAATCTTAGATTTCATATAGGAAACGGCGCTCAGACCGCGCTTTTGTATCCCTATTACTACTCAAAAATGATCTATGACGCTTTAAAGGAGGAAGGGGAAAAAGAAACCGTTTTGCTCACGAGGGCAAGTTATCCCGGAAGCCAGAAATTCGGCGCAATAGTGTGGAACGGAGATATTCCCTCAACATTTTTGGCATTGAGAGAAAGCGTTATATCCGGGCTTTCCATGGCAATGTGCGGAATCAACCTGTGGAACAGCGACATCGGCGGTTTCTGCGGCGCCGACACGGAAAGCGGCTATTTCCGCGAGCTTATCGTCCGCTGGTTCCAGTTCGGCGTATTCTGCCCGATAATGAGACTTCACGGGGCAAGACAGAAAACCAAAAATCAGGTGGACAGACACCCCGAAGTTCCTGAAAGAAGCGGCGGGGACAATGAGATCTGGAGCTTCGGCGAAAGGAATTACCCGATACTTAAGGAGCTTGTGGAGCTGAGAGAAAGACTCAGACCCTATATTGTAAAGCATATGGACGCAGCTTCCGAAACAGGAACTCCTATAATGCGTCCGATGTTCTTCGATTTCTGGGAGGACGATCACTGCTACGATCTGGATACTCAGTATATGTTCGGAAGCGATATAATTTTCGCTCCAATACTCGACGAAGGGCAAACAGAGCGGGACGTATATCTGCCAAAGGGAAAATGGGTGCTTACCAACGGTAAAGCCGAATACGAAGGAGAACAAACCGTACGCTGTCACGCGGACTTGAATGAGTTTATTGCCTTTGCAAAAGCGGGCAGTGAGGTTCTTGATGCTTTTTAAATAATACAATAGGGGCTGTAAAAAAATAAAAAAGCGGCGAAGCCGCCAATTCTTTTTTCGATTCCTTTTTGTGATACAAAAAGGAATTAGGGTGCGGGACAAAGTCCCGCGAAGTGAGCAATTATCACTTGCACAGAAGCAGGCGAAGCCGCCGCTTCGGACGTTAAAAAAAGGGGCTTTTTACAGCCCCTTTTTCTTTATATAATCTTGTTAACAGCCGCTCCATTCCGCTTTATCATCAATAACCTTACCGTCCGAGAAACCCGCTTTTACAACTAACTCGTTTACTGTATCTTTATTTATATTGACATTTTTCCAAACATAAACGGTTGAATAATCCGAATCAAGCTCCGAACGGCATATTTTCCCTTGAGAAACGCCGTTTACATACAATTCCGCATATTCGGCGTTTGAATATGCCTTTACTTCTGGAATCTCAAAAGGACGTTTCTTAAAGCCTTTTTCCGTGAGGTGAACCATAGGTTCGGGGTTCCACACCGATTTATAAAAATAATATGAATCTTTCGGTACGCGTTCGCGAGTGGCAAGACCTTTGTCGTTTTGCCCCACCGTGTCGCCCTCATGTCTTCCGTTGGAAGCAAAATCAAAGATACACCAGATATACTTACCCCACAAATAGCGCCGGCGGGAAAACTGTGCCCATATTTTTTCGTGCATTGCCGACTGATAATTCTGATAATGTCTCTCGCCCCAAGGGTCGATTTCTTCAAGCCAGTTTATGTTGTCTTTAAACTGAGACATCGCGCCCCCGCCGCCGTATTCCGATACGCATATGGGGCGGGTTTCTTTTGAATTGTGATATTCGTCCAGCCAATCGCCGAAGCTCTCAACGGGTCCCGCTTCTTTGTACCAGCCAAAATAACGGTTATATCCCACCACCTCGCCGGGAAGCTCTAAAAATCTTCCCCAGAATTGTGAATCCGCATAAGTTGTGAATCGGGTAGCGTCCTCTTTTTTGGCAATAGCCTTAAGCTCGGTATACAAATTATAAATTTCATCGGTCATCTGGTGAAGCTCGTTGGAAATACCCCAGACTATTACGGACGGGTGGTTGTAATTCTGTCTTATTAGTTCGGTAAGCTGCGTTTTTGCATTTGCGGCAAAGCCTTCGGACAGCTTATGAGTTTCCGAATCGTCGGCTGACATTTTGTTAACTATCCCTATCTCCGTCCAAACCGTAAAGCCAAGTCTGTCGCAAAGGTCATATTCGTAACCGTCATGCTGATAATGCGCCATTCTAACGGAGGTGCAGCCCATATCCAGCATCATTTTATAATCCCGCTCCCGCTGTGAATCGGTCATAGCCCAGCCCTTTTCAAAGCTGTCCTGATGATAATTCACCCCGCGAAGATCCATATAGCGGCCGTTAAGGAAAAAGCCTTCCTGAGAATCCATGCGGTAGGTGCGTATGCCGAAGCTTTGGCAGTAACCGTCAAATATCTTGCCGCCGCTTTTAACGGTTATTGAAGCGGTATAAAGATAAGGCGACCTCACTCCGTCCCACAGTTTTGGGTTTTTCAGCAAAAGGGAAATACCGATTTCCGACTTCTGCCCTGCCTTCAATGCCGCTTCGGCGCTTGCGAAAGCTTCCGTCCCGCCCTCTGAGCCTAAAATATCTACTGTTATCAAAGCATTTTCGTCCTGCTGCCCATCGTTGGCAAGCTTTATAAGTATCTCAAGATCTGCCGAATCTTCGGTGATATTTTTCGGGGTAACAAAAATTCCCGACGAGCCGAAATCGGTAAGATCAATATGCAGAGGTTTCACCGCAATAAGGCTTACATCGCGGTAAATGCCGCCCATTTTTGTAAAATCCCCCTGATCGGTTATGGGGGCTATGTAATCGGTGGGAGCGTTGTTGACTTTTACGGCGATCAGGTTTTCTTTGTCAAGTAGAAGATAATCCGTAATATCAAATCTGAAAGCGGAAAAACCGCCTTCGTGTTTTCCTGCAAAACAGCCGTTCACAAAAAGCTCCGTGACGGTATTTGCTCCCTCGAATTGAATAAAAATCCTCTTTCCTCCGTAATTTTCGGAGGATAAAAACAGTTTTTTTCTGTATGCGCCAAGTCCCCTGTAATAACATTCGCCGCCCTCGTCCTTTTCAAATTTTCCGGCAGCGCCGTCCTCCGCGTTCCATGTATGAGGCAGGTCAACCTTTTCCCAATCGCTGTCATCAAGCCCAGCGGCTTCAGCTTTAAGTGAATCAAGACCGTCCTTTTTTGTCAGCTTAAGAAAACGCCAATCTCCGTCAAGACATAATACGCTTCTGTTAAAGCAATTATCCGATTTTTTTATGCTGTTCATTTTGAATGTTCCTTTCCGAAGATATAAAATAATGTTTAATAATATTATACAGCATTGACTTTTAATTGTCAATCGAGTATAATTTATACATTAAATTAAGAAAGGTTTTAACGCTATGGATAAATTCAAAAAAATTACCGCCATAATATTATCGGTTGTTATTGCCGCGCTTTCTTCCGCCTGTTCCTCTTCCCCGACGGCGGAGGATATTCCCGATAATTCAGCCGGTTCTTCGGAAACGGTTGAGAACACCGAAAAAGAAACACCTGTTTCCGATTTCGCCGAACAGGATACCGAAACGTCTTCCGATAAAACCGAAACCTCCGCCAAAGCTTCGGAAACGACCGCGGAATCCGAAACAAGCGTTTCCGGCACCGAAACCGAGAGCAATACTGTCACAGTCTCGGCGGAAAGCGCTCCTACCCCCGAAACAAAGATCTCCCAAACCGAGGCAATGCCACAAAAAGAAACATCGGAATCCACAGCGGCTGCCGTTTCGGAAACCACAACTACAACAGAAGTCAAAACCGAATCCGCTTCCGAAGCAAAAGAAACAACTACCGCTGCTGCAACTACAACTACTGCTGTAACAACCACAACCACGGCAGCCGAAACTACCGCAACCGCCGAAACCTCACAAAACACGGCGTCCGAAGAGATCAGCCCCGCTCCGGCTCTTTCCAACCAGAATGCCTCCGAAGCGGCAAAAAAACTGTATAAATATATCTCGGATACATACGGAAAAGCAATAATTTCGGGACAGCAGGAATCCACATGGATGGGCAGCGACCAGTATGAATTTAATTATATTTATGAAAAAACGGGAAAATATCCCGCCATACGCGGATTGGATTATATGAACGACGATTTCAAAGGCGTAAATAAGCGCGCCAAGGACTGGTACGACCGCGGCGGAATCGTCACCATATGCTGGCACTGCGGCTGCGACTTCAGCGGAAGCTGGAGCGAGTGTATGGAAACAGAAATCGCTGACTGGAACGCAGTTCTCACCGAAGGCACCGATGAATATGAAGCCTTTATTGCGGGAATGGACAAAGCCGCAAAGGCGTTAAAAGAGCTTAAGGATCAGAATATACCTGTGCTATGGCGCCCCTTCCACGAGTTTGACGGAGGTTGGTTCTGGTGGGGAAAGGGAGGTTCGGAAAACTTTAAAAAGCTTTGGATAACCATGTATGAAAGATACACAAATTACTGGGGACTTGACAACCTCATATGGGTCTGCGGCTTTTCGGGAAACGGCACAGGCTATGACAAATGGTATCCGGGAGACAAATATGTGGACATCGCAGGCGCGGATTCATATACCGACGGCGCCAACGCAAATCTTTACAGTCTTGTAAAAAATGCGGCAGGCGAAAATATGCCTATATGCTTTCACGAATGCGGACGTATTCCGACAGTGGAACAGCTTAAAAACGGCAATGCGAAGTGGGTATGGTTTATGACATGGCATACCGATTTTGTGACAGACAAAAACGATGTCAACGATCTTAAAAATATTTTTAACGACCCATATGTTATTACGCTGGATGAACTGCCGGATTAAATACTGATCCCATTTTGAACTGTGGGTATTACGTCAGTTCAAAATGGGATTGATATAAGATAAAAGGTTATATTTTTCCTTCAAAGCAAATCGCTTCGGTTATTTTCTTAAAGCCCAATTTCTCAGCTGTTATATGAGTTTTTTCATCATTAAAGAAATACATACTTTCCGCGCCATCTGCTTTGGCTGTATTTAACCCGCTTACAAGCAATTTTTCGGTTATGTAACGATCCGATTCCGGATCGTTATTTTCTTCGGCGCCGTCTATGCCGAATATTTCAAAATCCTTGCCTGAGCGGACATAATACAGCGCCTGCAGGCAATTTCCTTCTTTGACGTAAGCAAAAACACGCCATTTGTCCAGCGCTTTTTTTATTCTTTCGCTTGTCCAATACATTTCATTTTCATATTGACGATGTATATTTTCAAATAATTCAAAATTCCCCATATTTATTTCAATGACATTTTCATCTCCCGTTCCCGAAACATAGTCCTTAAACAGCAAAACGTCAACAATTTCCTCGGAAATTTCAGAAAAACCGTTTTCTGCCATAAAATCAAGCGCTTCCCTGTTTTCCGACGGAAGGTAAAAGCACCATGAATAACCCGTAAATCTTTTGCCCCAATATTCAAACAGCTCCCTCAATGCCTTTCCGAAGCTCTTTTTGATAAGCATTGAACTTATACCTATATACTTATCGGACTCAATAAAGTAATAATGAACCCAGCCCAATACCTCGCCATTGTTTTCATACAAAAGTATTTCTTCATCATCTCTGTTAAGACCATTCATGCTTTTGGAATAAAAAAGCGCCCTGTCTTTTACCCCATCGGCATATATAGGAAATGCGGATCGGGACAAATCGGCGGAAATGGCATAAATCATATCTATGTACCGGTCAT
>CANDLP010000058.1 GCA_947385505.1 uncultured Clostridia bacterium | reverse complement strand
TGTTATCAGCAGAAAAACCTGTATCGGCTCGGATGCGTCCATTCCTATCAGATCGTACAAAGCCGAACGGTCGCCGTTAAAAGTAACGTCGTCGGGATCAATGTTCCCGCCGCCTGCCGTATCCCCGGTCGCTTCCACCGGTGCGGTTTCCCCGCCGGTATTATTTGCGGCAAAAACACTTGTTGACATTATGCAGCAGCCTATCACCAACGCTAAAGAAACTCCGAGAGAAACAAAGAACCTGACAAAGAGCTTTTTATTCTGTTGTACCGCTTTTTTTAAAAGCAACTTCATACTAAGCCCGTTTCCTTTCCTTGTTTCTGTTTTCCTCTTTAATACTGTTATTATTGTCGAGCAGAGAATTCAGTGATGAATCTCTTCGGAATCGTTTTCCGGGTCCACAACGTTTTCTTTTTCTTTGCCGCTTTTGTCAAAACCGATAATTTCGTCATTTTCCGCCTCTGTATCATCGCCGTGCTTTTTAAACAATACAGAATAAAGCGCGGACTTAAAGTCCTGCGGATTATTTTCGGAATTCAACGAAAGATAATCCTCTTCGGTCTGATCCAGATCACACAGCTTTTCCACCCTCTGAGGGGTAACGCCTATAAGCATAAGCTTTCCCGCGGCGCTCACCACAAGCAGCATACCGTCTTTTCCGAGACTTACCCGATCAAGAACCCGCAGCTTGCTTCCAGAACCTATGCTGACCCTTTTATTCAACTTTTTTAGAGCGTAGAATAAAAGAAAGATAAGTCCGATAACGCCTATGAATGATAAGAGCCATGTAAACCAGTCCAAACTGTTTTCTCCTTTTCTTCGGCTTGCTTCAAAATTTCCGTATATTTCCGTCCTTTAACTTCAGGATAATCAAAAACATACTTATTTTAGCTTACCCCAAAATAAAGCTCATAAACGGAAATAAAGCAAAGGTTATTTTCCTTTGCCTGAATTTCCCTTGATGTCCTTCCCGTACCGCTCATATGAATGTATGAACCGCGCAGAAAGCAATATATGTAAGCTCAGCCTAAAATCTTGGAAACGGTCTGAATGATACGATCTGCTTTAAAGGGCTTAACAATAAAGTCAAGAGCGCCCAGTCTGATAGCTTCTACTACCATTGCTTCCTGGCCCATGGCGCTGCACATAACAACCTTTGCTCCGGGATCTTTTCCCTTGATCTCCTGAAGCGCTTCAATACCGGTCTTGTTGGGCATTGTGATATCCATAATAACCAGGTCGGGTTTTTCGGACGCGTAGGTATCTACCGCCTGTGCGCCGTCAGCCGCTTCGATAATGTTTGTATAGCCGTTTTTTGTAAGCGCGTCCTTGATAAGCATTCTCATAAAAGCAGCGTCGTCAACCAGCATAATCTTTTTGTCCATGTTAAAATACCATTCCTTCCTTTTGGGGAGTTTTTAGTTGATCAAAATTGAACTGTAAAAAATCCGATTTATTGCTTTTATTTCAACCCTTAGTCCTTACCGAGGGTATCCATTAACTTAGATTTGATTATTTCGGTAATTCTTACCGCAAAGTTATCGTCGATTACCACCACGTCGCCTTTGGCAATAAGATTTCCATTTACCACTATATCAACAGGTGCGCCCGCCTGACGTTCAAGCTCGATAATCGAGCCTTGGGCGAATTCAAGTATATCTCTTACCTTTCGCCTTGCGCTGCCTATTTCAACAGAAATTTGCAGCGGTACATCCATAAGCAGGTTAAGATTATCCTTCTGTTCACCCGTAAGCTTTACGGAAGGCTCATCGAAACTCTGGAACTGAGCATTCTGAACGTTAATAGGCGCCTGTGGCATAGGATAACCGTACCCGCCCTGAGGGGGCATGGGATACGGGGGATAAGGATAAGGCATCTGCGCGCCATAGCCGGGCATCTGCCCCATTGCCGCAGGATCCATTGCAGGCGCTCCCGAAGCAGGCTGCGGAGCTTGTGCGGGCGCAGGAGCAGGAGCGGCCGCTGCCGGTGCAGGAGCCGGCGCGGGCGCAGGCGCGGCAGGAGCTTCGTCCATAGGTCCAACGTCCTCTCCCATCATCTTCGCCGTAATGGTCTTGGCAAGATCAATGCTCATTACAGAAGCAAATTCCGATTTTATAACGCCGTCAATTTCCAAATCAAAGTTTACGGCAACTACCGGATCATCCGGCTCGAACTCGGTAACATCAAGATTGCTGCTGACCTCGTCCATTATTATCGCCTGAGGCGTGGAAATATCGATAGTAAAGCCCAGGAAGTTGGAAAGCGCCGTCGCGCTGGCGCCCATCATCTGGTTCATTACCTCGGACACCGCGCTTATATTGAGCTCGTCAAACTCAAAATCAGGAGAAACCTCCAAAGGCTGACCCATAAGCTGATTAAGGATGAGCTGAACGTCATCCTGTTTCCAAACCATTATGTTGGAGCCGCTTAAGCCTTTCACATACTGTATTTTAACACAGACAGCAGGTTCCAGCTTATGATATTCCATTTCTCTGGCGGTTTTTACCTCTACCCTCGGCGTGGTGATCCAAACCTTTGCGCTCAGCATCTCGGACACCGCTGTGGCAGCACTGCCCATACTTATGTTGAGTATTTCGCCTATGGCGTCCTTATGCAGATCTGTAAATTCAACATTTGACATACGCTAAACCTCAATTCTTCTATATACATTTTCGATTTTAACGGCTTTTTTGTTGTTCAATATACCTAACTTGCCGTCAAACCAGGTGGCGTCGCCTACGCGAAGCACAACATTTCCGCTTATATTTTTATCCAACGGTATTATATCATTGACCTGTAAATGGAGAACGTCCGACATCTGAAGCTGTGTTTCACTGAGCACCGCCGTAAGGGTAAGCGAAGTCTGGTTAAGAGTGTTCATTATGGTTTCCTTACGTTCCAGCTCGCGGGTGAGATCGGTATTCTTTCTCGCTATCTTATTGCTCTTAGTCACATACTTCTGCATTATTTCGTCAAGGTTCAGCGCGGGTATGCAAACAGAAATAATGGATTTATTGTCGTTTACCGTAACTTCCAGTGCGACAATTATCATTGTTTCATCATAGCCTACGGTGGAAATAACACGGGAATTGGTTTCAAGGGTAGTTACGACAGGCTCAAGGTTCAGGTAATTTTTCCACGGCTCCTTAAGGAACTTCGCCATATCATTCACAACCTTTGACATAACGCTGGTTTCCAGCTCGGTGAAATCACGGTCAAGCTCCGTGCTCGTGCCCGAACCGCCCAACAAACGGTCAATCAGCATATATGTAAGCGAATTTGAAAGCTGAAGTATGGTAGTAAATTCCTCAATATTCTTTTCTTCAATCCCTAAATCCAACAGACCCATTATTACATAATCGGGAAGGGCGTTGTTGTATTCAAAATACCTTTGTTCCTCTATGGAAATCAGCGTTACCTTACAGTAAAGCCGCAGGAGTCCCGTAAGGTATGAGGACAAAAGTCTCGCGTAGCTCTCGAAAATAGTTTCAATGCTGCGAACCTTTTCTTTGGTAAACTTCTTAGGAGAACGAAAGTCATATTCCTTTATATTCCGCTCAGGTTCTTCGGTTCTTTGAATAACTTCTCCCGAAAGAGCTTGATTTAGTAAGGCGTCTATTTGTTCCTGCGTTAAGGTATCCGCCAAAACTATCTCCCCTTTCGTAACTTTATTTTTTCCCCATTTATTTTTGGGGCGCTGTATCGGCTGCTTCCGGCAGCTTTTCCTGTCCGCCCAATACCTTTGGGCGGCGAAAGCTGCTCATATTACTCGGCTGCTTCTTCTCCTTGTTCGGGAGCGGCGGCTTCCGGCTGTGTGTTTTCATACGCCTGAGTGATAATGTTTCCTTCCTCGTCCAAGGGGTGGATTATATCCTCAGGAATTCCGTTAATTGCTCCGGGAATACCGGGACCGCTTTCGTTGCCGAGAACGTTGCCTTCCGAGTCTATATTCGTATTATATTTGGTTTCAAGATTGTCAATAATCTGCTGTACGGCGTCCTTGCTGTCGGGATTAGCGTCTCCGCCGACCTGTCCTATACCGTAGTCGTATTTGAGTATATCCTGGATAACGGCGTTGCTGTGCGCGTCGTTGTCATTTCTTATTATGACCAGCTCAACGCGCCTGTTTTTCGCACGTCCTTCGGGGGTACTGTTATCGGCTATGGGCGAGTATTGCGCATAGCCCTCCGCCTTGTACTTGTTGTTATCCACGGTACCGCGGTATTCCATAAAACCAAGCACGGCACAGGCTCTCGCGGAAGACAAGGTCCAGTCGTTTACGGGGGATGGTCCCGCAATCGCCGCAGTATGTCCGCCTATATTTATATTTTTTATAAAATCGTTAAGCGCCCGTAAACCCGGAATAAACATTCCGACGGCTTTTCTTCCTTCGGAAGTAAGCTCGGCGCTGTTGGGGGCGAATAACACCGAATCGCTGAAGCGTATAGTAATATTTCCGCTTGAGCTTACGGAAACGCTTATCTGATCATCGGTAAATTCGCTTCTGGCTATCTGACCGCTTACCCAACCCGCAAGCTCATTAAAGCTTTTAGGTATGCTGCTGTTGGTTATATCATGGTCTTTTTCACCGTCACCGGGAGGTTCCAGCGCGTTTCCTTCGTCATCGTTGACGTCGTCGTCCACTAAATTCGGTTCTTCCGCCTGTACAAAGGGGTTTATGTAGGAACCCGACGATGTGAAGCTTTGAAATATGTACTGCCATTTTACCGGATCAGGCGTTGACGACGCGTAAAGAAGTACGAAAAAGCACATCAGCAATGTAACCATGTCCGAATAAGTGTTCATCCACGCATTGGGGTCTATCTTAGGTCGTTCTTTCTTTTTCGCCATACTGATACCCCCTTGTTTTTTGTCGCATTATAGTATACCATAAATTTCGCTATGTTGCAACCCGAAATTTTTCCTTTTAATGTGATTTAGTTGAAAAATGCCGTGAAATAAGCTTTTTTTGCCGTTAAATAGTTTTAAAAAATTTTTTTATCGGCGTTTGTCGAATCACAGCAAGCGGAAAATTAACGGCTTATTCCGCCGCTTCGGCATTTCCGCCCTTGCCCTTAAGGTCCTTATCGGCAAGCATAAACTCAAGCTTTTCTCTTATAAGCGCAGGGTTTGAACCGGCGGCTATCGCCATTGAGCCTTGACAGATTATCTGCATACACAGTATTTCCTGTTGATCGGCATTCTGAAGAGCGCTGGCAAGAGGACCAAAAATAACGTTAGCCAAAAGCGAACCGTAGAACGTGGTAACAAGCGCGGTAGCCATTGCGGAACCCAAGCCGTCCGAGCTTTCCTCCATCGCCGCAAGCATGTTGATAAGTCCAACCAGCGTACCCAACATACCGAACGCAGGACCCAAAGCAACGCCTTTTTCAAAGAAGGCTATGTTACCCGCGTGTCTGTCCGAGGTAAAATCTATGGCCTCTTCAAGCATTTCACGTATCTTTTCCGCGTCGTTGGCGTCTACCAGCAGAAGAAGACTTTTCTTCATAAAAGGATCTTTCGCCTTATTGGCACTGTCTTCAAGGGTAAGTATACCCTGACTTCTTGCCACTCTCGCATATTCAACGATCTCGTCTATGTACTTCTGAGGATTGTATTTCGGCGGAAAAAGACATATTTTAAAAAGCTTAGGCAGCGCCGCCAACGTAGACATGGGAAAGCTGGCTATAAGTCCGCCGAGCGTACCGCCCACGGTAATAAATATGGAGGCGGGGTCGATAAAGTCGCTTATTTCACCGCCGCTCACGATACCGAACACTGTCAGACCGAAGGCCAGAACCCAGCCTATAATAATCGTAATATTCAAGGATACGCCCTCCGTTTATAGGATTTTTTCTGTTAAGAGAATAACATCTCCCCGCCGTATTAACCGGCGAATGTTTTTTACCGCCGCGCCAATCGGCGGATTTACGTGAAGCTTTGTCCGACAAGCGCCGTCAATACTCCAAAAAATCTTACTTGATCCGCGACCAAGATGGGGAAAAAGTTCTATTGTAAATCCGAATTATCCCTTCTTGAGGGAATCCGTCTGCTGTTGCGGTTAAATTTTATTATCTCATCCATGATCTCGTCCATGGACTCCTGAACGATATAACTGTGACCGTTGCTTAAAACTATAATAGTATCGGGACTCTGTGATACGGACTCAATCTGTTCTTCGTTTAAAAGAAATTGTTTCCCGCCCAGTTTAGTTAAATAAATCATAATTTACAGGCGCTTCGTATCGTCCGAAGCCGCTCCTTTTTGTTTTTGCTTAATAAAGTTTCCGAGCTGATACTGTCAATAAAATTTTAACATATTAAAATAATATATCAACGAATGTACGCCGACCGTTTTTAATACCGCTTTAATATAGATAAGGAAGGTAAAGAGCGGAACGGTACAAACGGCCGGCGCCGTTTCGTCAATACAGGCGGCTAATTAAATATTTTTAAACAAAATCAATAGCAGCCGCCTGTGTTTTATTGTTTTGACATACGCGATTGTATATTCAAAAGATTTACTGCTATGCGTTACCCGCCGAAAAAAGATTATCTCTTAAGGTTTACAAGCTCTTCGAGCATAGTATCTGTAACTGTGATAACACGGGAGTTTGCCTGGAAGCCTCTCTGTGTGATAATCATATCCGAAATTTCCTGAGAAAGGTCGGCGTTGGACATTTCAAGAGCGGTGGATACGATGGAACCGGAACCTACATCGTTGGCCTTCTTGAGCTGAGGGTCGCCGGAGCTTAAAGATGTCTTCCAGTAGGTGGTTCCCACCTGATCAAGACCTTCGGGGTTTTCAAATACAGCAAGGTCAATACGGCCCATTGCAATGGTTCCGTGAACAGTGTGTACGCCGTAGATTACGCCGTCGTCGTCGATGAAGATCGATTCAAGGTCTTTGGTGGACTGTTCAGCAGCGATAGAGCCGCCGGTAAGCTTTACGGTTTCCATGGTTTCGGCAATGCTCTTAAAGAAGTTGTCTTTACCATTTTTAAGACCGAGTCTTACATTGGTGGTGCCGAGATTTTTAGCGAAATCAACGGATATAATATCAGTAACACCAGCGCCAGCGTTGGATTGAACGGTTATAACCCTTTTCGGATCGTTTCCTGCCGCCTCTCTAATTGCGGCATCAATAGCCGCCTTACCTAATGCGGTGGTGATATTATTCGGAATTCTTAATGTAAGTACGTTTTCCGACCAGCTTGCCTTTACGCCGCCTGTCGCAACATCAGTACCGTCTATTGTCACCTTATGATTAAGATCTGTGGGAGTAGCCTCATAGCCGATTATATTGATTTCATATTTATTGGCAAAAGCACCTGCCTCTGCAGCGGTGAAAGTCGCATTGAGTGCATTGTTAGCGTCGGCGAGACCTTCGGGAGCAAATTCTATTGAATTAAAAGCCTCAGAAGCGTGTACATCCCCCGGCTGATTTGCGTACTCAATATGAAGAGGGAGTATGCCGGGTATATCAATACCGCCCGCTTCCATCGCTTCTTTTATAGCATCTTCGAGAGTCTTTCTGGTATCCGTAGTAGGATCAGCAACTTCTCCGGGATAAACAAAATCCTGATCCAAATCTATTCTTACGGTAATGGTTCTGTCATTCTGAGTAGCGAAGGGCGTTTCGTCATCGTCAATATCCACTATATTAAGAGAAATATTGCCGTTGTCGCCGTAGCCGTCAGCAGAAATAGTATAAGTATATTCTGTGGTGCCGTCCTTATATATCTTCTCCACGCTTGCTCTCTTGTTGTCAACGGGAGGAACATAAAGGTTGATTCTGTTGGAAGAAGCTTCGATTCCGGTAGGATCGCCGCTTACGCCGAGTACGATATTACCGCTGGCGTCACAGAGATTTCCAACGTTGTCTATATGGAAGTTACCGTTTCTGGTGTAGTAGATGTTTCCCACCTTATCCATTACCTGGAAGAAGCCTTCGCCTTGGATAGCACAGTCGGTAACGCTGTCGGAATAGGTAAGACCGGACTGAGTCATAATCTGTCCGATAGAGTTAAGCTGGGCACCGTAACCTACCTGATTGGCGTTGCGTCCGCCGCTTGTGGGGTCGCCCGTGGTCGCATAAGACTTATTCTGATAGAATATATCTTTAAAGGTAACGGCGCTCGCCTTGTAACCTGTAGTGTTTACGTTGGAAATATTGTTGCCGATAACGTCCATTCTCTGGTTGTGGACTTTAAGACCTGCCACACCGGAGTAAAGTGATTTCATCATAAGCTTATAATCCTTTCTGCTCTGACTTGATCCGTGTATTTGACCGCCCTTCAATCGGTCGGGGCGGAGATGTTTCCTTTCGGTCCGACATCATACGATCACGGTCGAGTCTATGTTTGTAAATACGTTTTCTTTTAAATCCGCCTGTGATACTGTTGTAATAACCTTGTTGTTCGCAACGCTTACTATATACGCTGTGCCGTCCACCAATATCAGGGACTGGCCGCAGCCCTTCTGCGCCGCCAATTCAACGCCCTTGTTCAGCCGCTCCAAAGCGTCGTTTTCAGTCACATCTATATCTCTGCTTTCAAGCCTTTTTATGGCGTGATTGCTGAAACGCACCTGACTTTTCCCCGACAGCATTGTGCGAAGCTCTTCCGCGAAGGAATTTCCTCGTTCGTTGACTTTGGGCAAATCGACTTCTGCGGAAATATTACTTTTTACATTTTCAACAGGCTGATTTATTATGCTCTGATTTCTCGTCTGCAAAAACTCGCTTAAAAGCATAAGCTCACCTGCCCTTTCAATTTGCCGTGATATTGTTGGATATTACGCAAATTTATAATATCAAGTGTATAATATCATATCCATCAAATCATTCGACTGACCTTCCGCCTTGTCCTCGGAAGAATTGGTATCGTCTGTTTCCTCCGACGGCTTTGTTTCCGGTTTCTCCGTTTCGGTATCGTCCTCCGTCTTATCGTCGGTATCGGGAGGGGTTACTGAGGGCTTGTCAAAATCGCCTACCTTTATAACGCTGTCCAAGGGATAGGACAAGCCGTTCATTACGATACGGTAAATTCCGTTTTCCACCTCAATACTCTCAACAATGCCGCTTTCAATAATCGTCTGATTATTAGCGTTTTGCGCTTTGAGCATTACATTCTTTCCTATAAGACTTACCGCATATGCTCCGTCGGTTGCCGATAAGGTACTGCCCGAAGCGTTGCTTGAAACGTTCATTACCGAGCCTAAGGGATAACGCTTTCCGTTAACGGTAATTTCAACGTTCTTATCATCGCTTATATCCACGCCTGTAACAACGCCGGTTTCTATCTTAAGCTTAACCTTTCCGTTTTCGTCCACACCGTCTCTGGTAGAAACGGTAACTGTTCTTCCCGCAAGACTTGAAGCGTAATTCACGGTGTTGTAGTAAAGGCTTCCCTCGTTGGTCTGAAGCGCTGTAAAGCTTGCCAGCTGAGATACAAACTCGGTATTTGAGGTTGGCTCCAAAGGGTCTTGGTTGGTCATTTCAGCCATAAGTAGCTGAAAAAATGTATATCATCAATAAAGATCAATACTCCCAAAAGGACGGTAGCAAGCTGAGCGCCTAC
>CANDLP010000057.1 GCA_947385505.1 uncultured Clostridia bacterium | reverse complement strand
GTGGACGGTCTGATAATCGGCTGTAAGGAAACATCTGCGGGAATGACCGCACTTGTTGATGACGCGGATATCCATACGCTGATGATTGGTGCTTCAGGCGTGGGCAAGACTGCTAATTTTTTGTACCCGAACATTGAATATTGCTGTGCGGCGGGAATGTCGTTCGCCGCTACCGACTCGAAAGGAGTGCGCTCGGATAGGGTGCAGTAAGAAACAAATTAAGGCACTGTCCATCAAGGTAACGATGGAGGCGAACTGTCTAACCGAAAGGCGAAAGCTGAACGGAACAATAGCATGACAGGGAAAGCGGTAAGTTATCCTATACACAGGGGTACGACTGAACCGCAACGCCAAGCAGATATGAGGATAGAACTACCTAATGTTGAATGTGAGTTTCAAGTTTCCGTTGAGTCCGGACGGAGGAACGTGTATGCAGCCGTTAAAAGCGGTATCAACCTCCGATACGAAAACGCCGCATTTCACCCTTGTGCGGCGGGTTACCGACAATTCGTATGACAAGTCAGAGAACTGATGATAAAGAAACGAAAGCATATCCGACAATCTGCATTTGCCTGCTTACTGCACTAACCGAGGATTGCCTAAGTCGGAAAGCTCTTGCGAGCTATGCGAAATGCCTTTAAAGGTGATAAATATCAAGCCGAAAGGTAAGATAGATGACGCTGAATATCCGATACGGCAACGGAGTCTCCATAGTAGTCCGAGAAGGGTAACGTCCTTTACATGGCGAAGGGAGACAGTTATTGCGTTCTGAAATCAAAAATTGATTAGGGAGGAATACCTCAAATGAAACCAACAATAGAGATTTTGGAGAATATCAGTAGAAATTCAAGTAAAAACAAAGATGAGATTTTCACAAGGCTGTATCGTTATTTGTTAAGACCCGATTTATACTATGCCGCATATCAAAACCTTTATTCAAACAAAGGCGCGGCTACTAAGGGAATAGATAATGACACAGCGGACGGATTCAGTCAAGAAAAGGTAAACAACATAATCAAATCGTTATCGGACGGCAGTTATTGCCCAAAACCTGTAAGACGAACATACATTGCAAAGAAAAATAACAGCGGTAAGAAAAGACCTCTCGGAATACCGACATTTACGGATAAACTTGTTCAGGAGGTTTTAAGAATGGTGCTGGAAGCGGTCTATGAACCTGTATTTTCAAATCATTCACACGGTTTCCGATCTAAAAGAAGCTGTCATACTGCTTTAAGTTATTTGAAAAAGGACTTTACGGGCGTTACATGGTTTATAGAGGGCGATATCAAGAGCTGCTTCGACAATATCAATCATAATGTCTTAGTTGAAATTATCGGCAGAAAAATCAAGGACGCAAGATTGTGTCAGTTGATTTGGAAATTTCTCCGTGCCGGATATATGGAAAACCGGCAGTATAACGCTACTTATTCCGGTTGTCCGCAGGGCGATATAATTTCACCGCTGCTTGCAAATATTTATCTGAATGAACTTGATAAGTTTGCGGAAGAAACCGCTGCTGCTTTCAAAAAAGAAAGAACGCAGCTTCATACAAAAGAATACAACCATATTGCCGGAGAGATAACGAAATACAGGAAATTACTGAAGTCTGCTGTTGGAGAAGAAAAGACCGAATGTCTGAAAAAGATGAAAGAGTTGCGCAAGGTGCTTGTAAAGACTCCGTGCAGCTCGCAAACCGACAAGGTAATGAAATATATCCGTTATGCGGACGATTTTCTCATAGGGGTCAAGGGCGACAGAAAAGACTGTGAGCTTATTAAAAAGCAGTTTTCGGATTTTGTCGGCGGCACCCTGAAAATGGAATTGTCGGAAGAAAAGACTTTGATAACACACAGCAGCAAACCGGCGAGATTTCTTGGCTATGATGTCCGTGTAAGACGGGACAACAACGTTAAACCGCATGGAAAGCACGTACAGAGAACTTTAAAGGGCAAGGTAGAGCTCAATATACCGTTTGAGGATAAAATTATGCCGTTTCTGTTTGGAAAATCAGTTATCAGACAGCTTAAAAACGGTACGCTTGAACCAATTGCAAGAAAGTATCTGTATGGCTGCACAGATTTGGAAATACTTACTGCTTTTAATGCAGAACTCAGGGGAGTATGCAATTATTATTCGCTTGCAAGTAACTTTGTAAGATTAGGCTATTTTGCATATTTTATGGAATACAGCTGTCTGAAAACGCTTGCGGGAAAGCACAAGACTACGACCCGAAAAATATTAAGCAAATACAAAAGCAAAGGAAGTTGGAGTATTCCCTACAAAACAAAGGACGGTATCAAACACCGTAAATTTGCAGAGTACATGAAATGCAAGAAAACCGCGAACTTTGACGAGAAGATCATAGATTATGCCGTCATGCACGCTTCTACAAGAACAACTCTTGAAAGCAGGTTAGCGTCCGGTATCTGCGAATTATGCGGTAAAACCGATGTGCCGCTTGAAATGCACCATGTGAATAAATTGAAAAATCTTAAAGGAAAAGAATTCTGGGAACTTATGATGATAGCAAAAAAGCGCAAAACAATCGCTGTGTGCGAGGAATGTCATTGTAAGATACACCACCCTTGAATTTTGAAAATTGAGCAATAATGGCGAGCCGGATACATCGAGAGGTGTACGTCCGGTTCTGAGAGGGGTCTGGGCAAACCTGTCATGGTAACGTGATAAGGCGGCTCTTTCCTACTCTACGATCTCTTTCGGAATACAGCAACTATCGCTGAGAAATATTATGGATACAAGGTTTCTGTTATCGACTTGCGAAACCCCACTCGCAGCAGCGGCTATAATATGCTGTATCTTGTTAACAAGTACATGGATCAGTACAAAAAAGACGGTAAATTGGAATACAAAGCAAAAGCAGAAAAATTCGCAAAGATAACCGCTAAAACTATAATTTCAGCAGACGGTGATGTGGCAAGCATGGGTCAAAACGCGTTTTTTTATGAATCAGCAGAGGGCTTGCTGACATCGGTTATTTTGCTTATAGCTGAATTTTGTCCTCCCGAAAAAAGGCATATTATAAGTGTGTTTAAATTGATTCAGGATTTGCTTGCGCCTTCTGATGTGAAAGGAAAATCACGTTTTAAACTGCTGATGGATAAGCTGCCGAGTGAGCATAAGGCGAGGTGGTTTTCGGGAGCGGCGCTTAATTCCTCGGAACAGGCTATGGCAAGTATTATGACAACGGCTATGTCAAGGCTTAATGCTTTTCTCGATACAGCATTGGAGCAGATTTTGTGTTTTGATACGTCAATTGATGTTGAAGATTTCTGCAATCACAAATCCGCTATATATCTGGTTTTGCCCGAGGAGGACACCACTAAGCATTTCTTGGTATCTCTAATTTTACAGCAGATTTATCGAGAAATGCTTACGGTAGCTGACGAGAAAGGCGGGCAGCTTGATAAGCGCATAATGATATTCGGAGATGAAATCGGAACGCTGCCTAAAATAGAGGGCTTAGAGATGATGTTTTCCGCTTCCCGTTCAAGAAAAATATCCATTGTTGCTATAATCCAATCTCTTGCGCAGTTTGAAAAAACATATGGAAAAGAGGGTGCGGAAATTATTGTAGATAACTGCCAGTGTACATTGTTCGGGGCATTTGCTCCTAACTCTAAAACGGCAGAGGTTATGTCGCAAAATCTCGGCAAACAGACTGTTCTCAGCGGATCTTTGTCACGGTCAAGCGGCATAGAGAGCAGCAGCCGTTCATTGCAGATGATCGAGCGTTCGCTGATGACGGTGGACGAACTGAAAAGTATGCCCAAGGGAGAGTTTGTTGTTATGAAAACGGGATGTCATCCTATGAAAACTCGGCTTAAGCTGTTTTTTAAGTGGGGGATTAGGTTTGAAGATGCCTATACCGTAGAAGAACAGGCAGAGCGTAAGGTTGTGTATGCGGATAGGACTGAGTTGGAAGCGGAAATATTGAGAAAATTTCCGCAGGCGGCTGTGCCTGTTTCTTACATGGAAGAAATTGATGCGGCAGGATCAAGCAAAAGGTCACCGAGGACAAGAAAAAAATCTGTTGATTAAACAAAATAGCCCTATCTGTTTATGGTAAAATAAAAATGCATAAAAAGGGCTTCATGTATCTGGAAAATTTAAGGACGAATTCCATCCCATTTTTCCCTTAATTGCTTTTTTGCGCAAAATGCAAGCCGTGTCAACAATGCGCGTAGCGCAGGCGAAGCCCTTGTTGTTGACACGGCTTGCGTTTTGTGCTATTACCATAATAAGGGAAAAATGGGATTAAATTACTGTAAATTTTTGAAGCCCTTTTTATGCATTTTCAAAAGACCAAACACACCTATCCCATATCTTGTAATATCATAAAACAAAATACCGATTGAGCTCTACTTAATCGGTATTTTGAATTATACTTATTGTTTATTTTGGAATTGTTATTGCAGGTCAATGTTGTCAATTTTACACTGTACGTAAGCATCTACAGGCATTGCGGAATATAACCTTATATTTGATACGGTTATTTTTGCATTGATTTCTTCTCCCGAAGGCAACTTTAAAAGATCGGAAATAACGTCTTCACTGATATTTCCACAGCGTATACTGTAGTACTGATTATTTGGCAACCCGCTTATAATCGGAAAAGTGTTTTTTTGAGGGAAAAATATGATATCTCCTTTTTTAGTCGTAAGATTTTCTCCATCTTCTTCAGCTATTGTCAATATCCCTGTCATAGTTAACGTTCCTTCAAACTCTGCAGTACTTGTACAACGGTATCCATCGTGATACTCATTATCCAAGTAGTCATTGCCAAATATATTACAGGCTGATGTTAATTTAAGACCGCAAATCTCATCGCCGATATTATATTTTTTGAAATCATTTTCCGTTGGTTCCGCCAAATATACAAAGCCTTCAAATTCTACCCAAGACCACACACCATTTTCATTAAAATTTATTTCGGTAATATCATTCTTGCTTAATTCGTGCCCTAAAATGTTTATAATAACTTCTTTGGGAAGAGAATTATGAGAAAAATTTTCTGCTTCATGCGAAGTGCTTTCTGAAGGCGATGTTTCCTCAGTGTGAAGGTTATTTTCATTTGTTATGCCCTGTTCATGTGAAGTGGTGCATGTGATTTGTGTTTCTGAATAAGATGAATATGCATCTTCATCTTCATCTTTTTTATTGCTTGTATTGCAGCCGCTCAAAATCAAAGCGGATATCGCAACAATTAATATTATTTTTTTCATGTAATAATACCTTAAGAATTAATCCACTGCTTATCACACCAACACAGTGCAGCATCATATATGATTTGTGTCCATGTATAGCCACCGGATGATTTTGTTATTCCGGTAAGATAAACAGTAGTGTTGCTTGCAAGTTTTGTAATTACGGTACTTGAAATGCTTGCGTCTGTTCTCACATTAACAGGTGCATTTGTTTTTCCAACGGCATATTTTCCATACTGAGTAAACAAAGACGAGCCATCTGTATCTGTTAAAGCCGAATAATAAAGTGTACCTGAATGCTGAAACCATTGTTGGCTGCTTCCGGTGGGGGAAATAATTTGTGACGCAGGATAATATCCTCCTCTTTTACATCTATCAACCAATTCTCCTGATGTGGAAGGACTTTTTCTTATCGCTGCAACCCCCGTTGAAAGGTAAATGTTTTTTGTGCCTTGCTCACTTGACCCACTTGTATCATCATCAATAAATATACATTGACACCATTTTGTCCAACTGTTATTAAAAGAACTTTGTATAACGCCACCTTTCTCACTTTCATTTTTTAACGTACACTCTATTACTTGATTGTTTCCTACGTATACTCCAACGTGATTTAGTGCGCTTGTCATTACTAAACGACCGGGGACTTTGTCAAATGTAGCGATCTCACCTTTTAATTTGGCGTTGTTGTACATCATAGGAACATTATAATCCCTACTGCCAACGTAATTAGGTGAACCAATTCCACCAAAATAATATGATTTTATTAAACCTATACAGTCACATCCATAGTATCCTTTCCCAACCAAATTTTCCAGCACGCCCAAATGCGGCTGAACATATTCTTTGGTATAAATTCCTTTAAGTTGATTGATATAATCTGTAGTAATTGTACGGAATAATCCTCCCCACATATAAGCGGTATTTTTAGTTAATGCTGACTTACAGTATGCAACCAGTCCACTGTTTGTAAAGTTCGCCATTTTAATTGTCCTTTCTGTTATTGTTTGCAAATTTTTTGTAAAAAATATGAATAGCATTTAAATTATGATAAAAAATATTTTGACTTTCAGAATCACTCTCCTGTATAATCATAATAGTCCGAAGTAATACCGTAATATTCCTCTAGTGAAAGACCCGACTTTGTTATTATCTCAGCTTTCTCTTTGCCTATATATCTGACATGCCAAGGTTCATAGACATATCCTGTATACATTTCTTTTCCCTCAGGATAGCGGATAATAAAACCGAATTCAGCGCAATGCTTCGCAAGCCATATGCCCTCCTGTGTATAAGCAAAACTTTGTTCCAAAGAGTTCAAATCAAAAGTATATCCCGTTTGATGATCGGAGTGTCCAGCTCTTGACGAGTATGTATCAGCTTCTTCCACACCGTCACGGTTGACCCAACCTGCATATACGGATTCTTGAGTTTGATACGAACGGTAGCCTGATACCACATATAGTGACAAGCCTTCTTTCGCTGCCGCTTCCTGCATTTCCACCAAAGCATTAGCTGCTTCTTCCCGTATTCCGGGATCATAGCTTTTTGGCAGGGAATAGGTTTTATTTGCTATCATTATTCCATCCACATATGTAATACCGTCTATCATTTCTATTACATAACCGTTTTTTGAAACTGCGATATAATCATCGTTGATATTTTCCGTAGTCTCCTCGAAAGTTTTATCTTCAGATAAATAATCAACGTGTATAAATGTTCCATCGCTTAGCTTATAATAATTCGTATCGGTTTTTGCAATCACTGTGACTTTATCATCAAGCCGGTACTGTTTTACTTTATCACTGCCTTGTATTGCATAAATCCTTGAGTAAATATTATTAGTATTAACATATAACTCACCACTTAATGCTGTTTCAATCCATGCGGAAGTGCTATATTCCTTATGTGTTTCTTCCTCAGAAATCGTTTCATTTTCAATAGGAGGTGTCGATTCTAACTGAGGAAAATTTCTCTCACTATATATATCATCAGTTAGAGTTTCGCTTGTTGTATCAAAGGAAATTTCGCTGATTGTATCGCTTCTTTCAAACGTTTTTGATGCATTTGTATCTGAAGTTATATCGTCCTGCAATCCATAAATGTTTGATCCGTTAACAGCATCTTCATCAGTTTTTGCCGTACTGATTTCGTAGCACCCTGTCAATTGCATTGTCAAAGCAGTTAAAATCAGCATAAATATCATTTTCTTTCTCATCTTTTTAACTACCTCCTTAAATAATTCCAAATTACATTCAATTCATCATCGGACAAGTCTCCCGTTATCTTGTAATTCTGCATTTTATCAACAAGTATTTCATCGTCCCTGACATCAGATTTACAGTCCTCAAAGCTTGGTATTCCCTTCAAATTTTCAACGCCTTTATCAGTTAAAATCTCAGAAAACGTTTCTATTAAAAAGGTTTGCCCCGCACTGTTTAGATATTCACAGCAGAGGCAAGAAGAAATTCCATTGTCATACACCTTTGAGTAACATCTGGTCATTTTAAATCCTATATTATTTAACGAGATGATTTTGCCATAAATGTTGGTAAAAGAATTTAAGCTTTTTGTATCACTGTATTCAGTTTCTACATTGCTGTTTTTGATTTCATTGAATGCGCTTTCATCAAAATTATTAATGATAAGAACTAAATCTGAAAGAATATCATTTAACGCTTCATCTGATAAAAGATTTGTAAACGTACTATTTTCAATTCGTTCAAGTGGAAGTGATTCATCTATAAATGTCACCGCAGGTATTTGCCAATGCATAAAAGCGTTGCTGTCAGAATGCATACCTTTCTCAGATAAACCGTATTTGTTTTTTAATATGTCATTAAGGTATATTTCAAGTGCGGATTCGAGTCCATTTGAGGTAGCAATTTTAAGATACTTCTGGCTTCCGCCTATCATATCAAAATTTATATTTGCAATTATGCGGCTGCGATCTTCCGATGACATATTTTCAAGATAATATTTGGAACCATACATTGAATACTCTTCCATATCAAAGAAAACAAGTCTTATGTTAAATTTAAGTTCAGCTCTTGAAAGCATTTCAGCCGCAGAAATTAGAAAAGCCGTTCCACTTCCATTGTCGATTATACCTATATTATTTTTACTGGTGTCGTAATGTGCTGAAAGAATTAAAGTAGGCTTATCATTATCGTAATTAGGCTGTTCTGCAATAATATTTACTCCATTACCCATAAATTCTGAGTTATCTTTTCGTAGATTATACGGTTCCGAAATAAAATCATCACAGCGATAAACAGGAAAAATTTTTTCTGTTACCATCCAGCCGTATTCATTAAGTTTATTAATAATAAACGTTTCGGCATTTATGTGACCTTCTTCTTCTAAACGCCTTGGTTCAACAGCAAATTCAGATAAAAGCTTAATAACTTCATACTCTCGCTTTTTTGCAATTTCAAAGGAGTTTACAGAGGTATCCTTTGTTTCAGAGATAAAATCCTCTATTGATAAAACATTAGTACTGGATTCAAACTTCTGAGTTGAATCAAACTGCGTTTCATTAGTTGTATTTATATTTTCAACATTTTTCTCGCAAGCAGAAAGAAAAAGCATATTTACAAGTATTAAAACGAAAGCCTTCTTCATTAAATCCTTCCGATCTTTAGCAAATTATAAACCGTCATAACCATTTTAACACAAGAAAAAATCAAGGTTAAAATGGTTATTATACCCCAAGCTTATTACCAGATTATATTGGTAATTAAAGTATGTTAACGGTTTATTTGCCTCTATTCTTATAATGTAGATGTCAATAGTGATCCACAAATTATTGATAATTCAATGAAAAATTGCCAAATTTAATTGACAGAATCAGTTTAAACTCATAGTTCAACTATATTTTCGATTTTTGGCAAAATTTAATTGATAGAACAATAATCAATAGTCTTGGCATTCAATATATTGGGAAGCTACCCAACCGCTCCAGCCAGTGCGATTGCTAGAAACTAAGATCCAAGTATAGCCATCAGCATCAACATGATGACGTTCAGTACCTTCATACACGAACTCATCTTTCATAAGAAGCATAAGAACTTCACCAGATAAAGAAGGCTCCCTGCGCATTCTTACCCAGTCCTCTTTGACTACCCATGTAGCAGTTCTTGGCTGAATGGATGAAATGCTGTTCGCTGATCTATGCGGGTTTGCGCTTTCCGCTGATACAGGAATGGCGGTCATGGTTGCAGCCATGACAATTGCCAAGGCCGTGCTAATAATCTTCTTTTGCATACTTTTACCTCCGTAAATTTTTAATAACATAAAAGTGATGAAGTCGTTATATTGTTATCAATTATATACTAATGATGTTGTATAATAAAACTTGACACAACCAACACAAAACAATAAAATAAAAAT